>JACDDF010000450.1 GCA_013817135.1 Nitrospirales bacterium | reverse complement strand
CTCCCAAGCCCTTACTGGCCTGGCGATTACCGCTTAGCCTATTCCACCCAGCCGCTGTATTCGCCCAAGTGGCCAATAATCTCGTTATTGGCGGAACGTTCGTCATGGTCAATCACAGTGCCGCTGAAGCAGAGGTCGCGCGAGGCATTGCGGAAGATGTCGGTCTCGTTTGTGCCGGCCACTATCTTTACGAAGCCCACCTCCGCCCGCGAATAGCAGACCCGGTGCTAACCATCTGGCATCATGGTTAACCAGATCGGAACGTTTGAGTGCGTTTTCTAAAGTTGGTCATGGGAAGGGATTTCGGATTTTCATACGGGGCTCACTCCAGAGAAAACCAGTGGCCGTTCCACCTCAAGGATGACATGTATCAACACACACTCTTGATGGAACCTATCCTCACGCTCACCATTCATCTATAATGCCGCGAACATTGCTTGGCGCCCAGGGCCGGATCTCGGAAAGGCATTTCGATTCTCACGTTCCCCCACTTGGAGAAAATCCTTGCAGAACGGGAAGGAAGGAAACCGCAGCCTCCAAAATCCACAACTGATGCCTTGGGCTATTTCCCTTCTCTTAATTGTCGGGACATTCTATGTAGACCTTCACATTCCCTTAGGGTTTGCTTGTGCCATCCCTTATTTCTTAGCCGTCTTGATCGCGTCGTTCCTGCATCCCGCATGGGCCATGCCCACAATAGTTTTTGTCTGTTCCATCTTAACCATTGTCGGGATTTTCTACTCACCCGAACCTCTGGTTGTCCCAATTTGGAAATTTTTTACGAATCGTGGATTAGCTCTTTTTGCGATGTGGATCATTGCCATCCTGTTGTATCATCGCAATGCGCTCATCGCCAGAAAAGAGGAAGCCCTCGCCCGAATCCAATTACTGGAAGACCTTTTACCTATCTGCGCGGAATGCAAAAAAATTCGTGATCAGAGGGACACCTGGCATCAACTGGAAACGTACCTTACCGCTCACTCCAATATGACGTTTACACATGGCATATGCCCGGAATGTGAGAAACATGCTATCGCGAATTTTAAACGCGAACAATTGGTGCAATAAAGATACTTATCTTGTTGCGAAAGAAGAGGGGAACAGGGCAGGACAAAAGTGACTACCTGCGCGGCGGTTCAGGAGAAAACCCCTCGCTCTCCCCTGCCAAGCTCCTTTACGAATTCGCTAAATTGTGAGGAGCAAGCACACGCTGAACCGGGACAGGAAGGCGGTTAAATAGACGGCCAGTGAAAACCTTTTCGATCCAGTCAAGCCTAATGCTGATGAGCGAAGATGCTGATAAACACAAACTTTTTATCGTTAGCTAAACATGAGAATAGTCCATAAATGCATCACGACTTAAAAACCCTGAACTGATTGAAATGTAGAAGAATTGTTTCCATCGCTTGCGAGATGCAATTAGTCTTTGGATAGAATCAAAATCCCCTTTCGTGCCGTTCCACCACCTGTCTCGACACCTAAAAACGTGACGCCAGATCCTATCCCTTCTGGCACGACAGCTTCTACGCGTTCATCATCCACAAACGAAAATGCCTTCGCCGGCACGGAACCAAAAGTCACGCCGCGAAAGCATTCTTTTTTCTTTCCAAAATACTTCCCCTGCACCACAACGGTATCACCGGTTTTCATTTCGTCCGGTTTTACATGATCAATTTGAGGACGGACGCTTGAATCACAGATGGGATCGTTTTTGACCTTTTGCTCATCAAACCCCTTAATCGATTCCGGAATCACAAAACCAGGTGACGTTCCCATGGGGTGATCAGGTGTTCCTTGTCCCCAGGAACTAGCCGCCCCGATCAGGCTAATGCCCAAAAAAATAAGGGGTCCAAATATGTAGGAAATCCTAACCAACATGAGAAACCTCACAAGTTAGATTGTTAGGAAAAGTGTTCTTCTGCACTCTTCAGCCAAGGCAACATGGACCGATTCATCGGTCTTATTTCTCTTATTAGATTCCTGCGGCCACCCCATCGTCAATCACATTAAAATTCGTGTCTTTTCGGGAGACCCCTGGAATCGAATGACTCAATTACACCCGAGCGCTTGGAGTCTCTCCGGGGTGGTGGAGAGGCCTTCCATTACCGGGACGAGACATTTGAGTACATTTGGATCTATGTCCGGGAAAAACGTGGTCGTGAACATCAGCATGCCATTTCACCATCGGTGGAAAAATTAACCCAACCCATTGCACAACACATTATTGAAAAAATTATGACCACCAATCCTGAAATCACTAATAAGGAACGACACTTACACCAATGTCTGAATCAGGGCACGCATCTCTGGTACGAGATCCCCTCCCCCGCTGGAACGGCCTGACAAAGCCGCATCGATACCCGCCGTCAGCACAGTCTTGGCATCGTCATTCCGCTTCAGCCCAACCAATGCACGACCTAAGGCCAAATGGGAGGCGACGTGGATAGGATCCAATTTGACAGCAACACTCAGGTGCTCCACAGCCTCTTCAAGATGCTCCCCCTTTAGGAGCTTGTCTCCAAGTCCATATCGTCCTAGAAACCCATCGGGTTTTTTTGCCACCATCTGCCGAAATGTATCAATGTCCATGCGTTGGCCACCCTGCCCAAAAATTTTGATTAAGCCCCGAATCATACCATCCCCTTCAAGGTATCAGCCAGACTCAAGACCACATTCGATGCCCCCCACCACCTCTTTACAAAAAGACCAGAGGGAAGGTGCGGGCACAGGAATCTTATCCCGGGACCCCCAAGACCAGATCACGACATGGAATAAATATTTAACGCCCATTTCCCTCACACTGAACCGTCAATGTCTTTCTCATGGTCCCACATCTTTTGTTCTGTCCATTGGCATATAGCCTGCAATGATTAGAGAGGTGCAGTTTTTTTTCAAGACAATGGAAGCCGGCGTTAGGGATTGGGACGATAAGGATTGGGGGGGGGCGTGAGCCTTGTCAGGATACCTGCCAGAACTGTTTTTACATCTGCATTCCTAATCGGCCAAGACGAACCACTGTGGACGAATGAGTGCAATGGACGCCGCATAGGAAAACGAGCAATCACGGCACCACGAAATCCGATATGGCAGGTGACCATGGAGAGACCAGACCCCTCAAAAAAAATCGCCGCCCAGGCAGCTTAATTAGCTGGCAAACATACGCTGGCAATTTGGGGCAAACACCACTTCCGCATTTTCCTATATCCCGGTTCAGATA
>JACDDF010000449.1 GCA_013817135.1 Nitrospirales bacterium | reverse complement strand
AGCCCTTCCTGGAGCGATTCAGGGCAATGAATAAAAGAAATATTACTAGATTGTTATCATGTCAGAGTCTGTCTTCCGGTCCATATTCTTGCCGATCCATCAAAAAAGTAGAAATCATGAACCATTACCATCAATTAGGTCTATGTCTCCTCATGATTGTGTGTATGTGGTCTTCCCAAGTGGAAGCCAGGGTGCAGATCACAACTATCCCCTATAACCATGGAGAAGTTGCTTTGGAAGGGGTGTTGGCCTGGGATGATGCGATAGAAGGCAAGCGCCCGGGAATTTTGGTTGTTCACGAATGGTGGGGCCTGAATGAATATGCCCGAACTCGTGCGGAACAATTGGCGGCCTTGGGATATGTGGCGGTGGCGGTGGATATGTATGGAAAGGGGAAAGTGACCACTCATCCCGATGAAGCCAGGCAATGGATGCAACAGACCACCGCCAATGTAGAGATGTGGCAGGCTAGGGCGAGGGAGGGATTGCGGCTTCTTCAGGCTAACCCCCTGGTAGACCAAACCCGTTTAGCGGCTATTGGGTATTGTTTTGGTGGGGCGACGGTTATGCAAATGGTGTATGATGGGGCACCGGTCAAAGGAGTTGTGAGTTTCCATGGGTCGCTCCCTCTTCCGTCCGCTCCTCTTTCCATAAAGAATTCAGTCAAAATTCTCATTGCCCATGGAGAGGCGGATCCGTTTCTTAGCCAAGACCACATTACAAAATTTAAACGTGCTTTAGACGGGGCTGGGTTTGATTGGCACATGGTGATTTTTGGAGGGGCCCAACATGGATTCACTAACCCTTCGGCCAATCATTATGGCATGGAGGGGGTACAATACCAGGAACAAGCTGATCGACGGTCATGGGGGCACATGAAATTGTTTTTTGATGAACTGTTTCGATAAGTAGAATAAGTAGGGTAGGAGGTTTCCTACCGATAGAATGGGAAACAGGCAAGAATCGTTGGTAAAGTTCTTCTTCATTTTCACCGAAAAACTTAGGGTTTACAGGTTTTCTGCGTGAGCACGCCAGCCAATATGGTAAAGGCCAGCCCTTATTCTAAGGAAAATATGACAACGCCAAACGGGAAATTAACTTCAATTCTGGGCGTCTCGGCCTATTATCACGATAGCGCGGCTTGTCTCATACAGAATGGCAAGATTGTGGCGGCTGCCCAAGAAGAACGGTTCACTCGAAAGAAACATGATGCCGGGTTCCCGAACCATGCGGTGGAGTTTTGTCTGCGTCAAGGCGGGGTGGACATTCGCGACGTCGATTATCTGGTGTTTTATGATAAACCCTTCGTGAAATTTGAACGTCTGTTGGAAACTTATTTGTCCTATGCCCCGAAGGGACTTGGATCTTTTTTGACTGCCATTCCTGTTTGGATCAAAGAAAAGCTGTTCCTACGAAACTTACTAGAAAAGGCTTTTCGTCAGGTGGGGAGCCTCAAAAAAAAGGAGAACCTGCCGCCCTTGCTCTTTGGGGAGCACCATGAATCACATGCGGCTGCGGCCTTTTACCCTTCCCCTTATGAGGAGGCCGTTGTCCTATGTATGGACGGGGTGGGCGAATGGGCCACGACTTCAGCATGGGTCGGGCGAGGGAACCAATTAACGCCTCTATGGGAAATCCCCTTCCCTCATTCCATCGGGTTGCTGTATTCCGCCTTCACATACTATACCGGATTTAAGGTGAATTCCGGTGAATATAAAGTCATGGGGCTTGCTCCCTATGGTGAGCCCAAGTATGTGAAAACGATTTTGGACAATGTGGTGGATGTGAAGCCGGATGGCACCTTCCGGCTCAATATGGACTATTTTGATTACTGCACCGGTTTACGGATGACCAACAGCAAATTCGACGCCATATTTGGTGGTCCTCCGCGACAGGCGGAAAGTACCCTCACCCAGCGGGAAATGGATCTAGCCAGGTCTGTACAAGAGGTCACCGAGATGGTCATGCTCCGCCTGACTAATAGTCTTCAACGAGAAACAGGCCTTTCCAATCTTTGCCTTTCCGGAGGGGTGGCCTTGAATTGCGTCGGAAACGGGAGAGTGCTGCGGGAAGGACCGTTCAGCGGGCTGTGGATTCAGCCGGCGGCAGGCGATGCTGGGAGCGCGTTGGGGGCGGCGTTAAATGTGCATTACGGCTACCTGAAACAGCCTCGGGAATGCCAGGGCTCTAGTGATTCGATGCGAGGCAGTTATTTAGGGCCACGTTTTTCCAACGAGGAAATAGAATCCAAGCTCCAACAGCTTGAGGCCAAATATGAGCGCGTGGAGGATTCGGACCTGTATCGTCGAGTGGCGGAGTATTTAGCTGAGGGAAAGGTTATCGGATGGTTACAGGGGCACATGGAATTCGGTCCTCGGGCTTTAGGAGGACGAAGTATCTTGGGCGACCCTCGTAGCGAGAAAATGCAATCGGTCATGAATTTAAAAATTAAATATCGGGAATCCTTCCGTCCCTTTGCGCCATCGGTTTTAAGAGAACGAGTGTCTGAGTATTTTGAGATGGATACCGATAGTCCTTACATGTTGCTGGTGGCCCCGGTTGCCGAAAAGCGACGTCTAGCGGTACAACCGGATCAACAAAAACTTTGGGGAATTGATCTGCTCAATGTTCCCAAATCGGATATTCCAGCAGTGACCCATGTGGATTATTCCGCCAGGGTTCAGACGGTGTCACCAGACACCAATCCTCGGTACTATCAATTGTTGCAAGAGTTTGAAAAGCAAACCGGGTGTGCGGTGTTGATCAATACCTCGTTTAATGTTCGAGGCGAACCAATTGTCTGCACCCCTGAAGATGCCTACCGGTGTTTCATGCGGACTGAGATGGATGTACTTGTGCTGGAAAATTGTCTCGTCTTGAAGGAACATCAAAAGCCGGTGCCCAAGGATGAAGCGTGGATGAAAGAATTTGAATTGGATTAAGCGTGAAAGAATAACGACATGACATCAACGATTCATCAACCAACTGCCAAGGATCTTCGCTCGTTTGGCCTGCTCATGGCCGGAGTTTTTTTGATAGTAGCGGTATGGCCCCTGGTCATTCATGGAGAAAGCCTTCGAGTATGGGCCAGTCTAATCGCCGGGACCTTTGGGGCAATGGGAATGCTTTTTCCAAAGGGTCTTGGGCCCTTGCATCGAGTCTGGATGAAGATCGGGGAAAAATTAGGCTGGATCAACTCCCGAATAATATTAAGCCTACT
>JACDDF010000448.1 GCA_013817135.1 Nitrospirales bacterium | reverse complement strand
AAACAAGGGCTCGACACCTGCAACGAGCCCACTGATGACGAAAATGACCAATTAGATGAAGCTCCAGGACTCACCCTGCAGTCAAGGTTGAGTTGCCAGTGCGTGCCAAATGGCGAGAAGGATCTCACCATCGAAATCCCCGAATGGAATAAAAATCTCGTCAAAGAAAGCCACTAATTCAGCGACCCGCAATTTTCAAAGTTCCTTCCGGCCTCCCCTTCGCAACACGCACCGTCCTCTTTAAGAACCGATAGCGGCTTAAACCTGGACGGTGCGACTTTTATCAAACAACTCCGGGGCTTCTTAGTTCTTCCACTCTCGAAGTGCCCTAGACCCTTGGGGGACAGGGGTTCAAATAGGTTATTCCGGGGATCGAACAGTCCCTGCCGCAAACAACCTCGTGTGGTCACTCCAAGACCGGCATGATTTCGCAATCCCGTTGGGGTGAGACATTATTCACTCTTTTTGCTATACAGCAGTCAAAGGAAGTCTTTCCTTACCTGGCATCTTATTAGTTTCTGCGAGGGCGACATGAGCTATCGCATGACTATTTCATATCTCTCACCGAACCGACTCTGGCATATCGGAATCATTGGAGTTGGGCTACTTAATTTTCTTCTGATCTGCCTGCATCCTTCTTTGGGGCTAGGACAAAGTCCTCCCTCCGTCCCGCCTCCTAACGTGCTGGATCCGACGGGTCGGTCAGGAGAACCGCCCCCGCTCCAGAAGCAAGGGCCATTACCATTCCCGCCTTCTCCCAGACTCATCTTACCTCCGGTGAATACCTTTCCTGAATTAGAGCAAAAACGTGCCCCCCTGCTGCGTGTCATGGTCAAAAAAATTCACATTGAGGGAAGTACGGTGTTTACCCCCGAGGAGCTGGCGAAAGTCACGGCTCCCTTCGAGAATCGAGAACTCTCGACTGAAGATCTGGAAGAGCTTCGTCGGGCCCTCACCCTCTTATATGTCAACAAGGGATATGTGAATTCCGGGGCAATCATTCCCGACCAGGCTGTGCAAGAAGGGGAGGTGACGATTCGCATTATCGAGGGGAAATTGACAGATATCAAAATTGAGGGAACTAAATATTTTCTGCCTTTCTATTTGGAAGACCGGATCGCGCTGGATGCCGGCCTTCCCTTCAATATCAGACCGCTGAAGGAACGCCTCCAGATTCTTCTTCAAGACCCCAGAATTGTCCGCTTAAACACGGAACTCAAACCCGGCCTGAAACCCGGAGAGGCCATTCTCCAGGCACGTGTGGAAGAGGCATCCCCCTTTAGAGCATGGACGGAGTTCAACAACTATCAATCACCAACCGTTGGAGCCGAACGGGGACTGGGCACCATTGCCGTCGATAATGTTTTAGGCATTGGAGACCAATTTCTCTTTACCTATGGCCAATCGAAGGGGGTGAATCCCCTCATTGCCACCTCGTACATTGTCCCATTCACCCCCCGGAATACGACCCTGGAATTACAATATCGCTTGAATAATTTCGCGGTGGTGTCAGCACCCTTTAAACAGCTGGACATTACAAGCAAATCCCAAATTTTTAAAATCACCATACGGCATCCGCTGTACCGTACTCTCACGGATGAAGTGGCCATCTCGTTGATCGGGGAGCATCTCCAAAACCAGACGTTTCTTGGCGGAACGGGGTTCGCCTTTACGCCGGGAACATCCCAAGACGGAAAGTCCATCGTGTCGGCCATTCGGTTTGCCCAGGAATGGATCCACCGCGAACCCATGCAAGTCCTGTCCTTTCGCTCCCGATTCAGTGTGGGCTTAGACGTGCTGGATGCCACCAACAATCAACAAAACTCGGATGATGCAGACTCCCAATTTTTTGCCTGGTTGGGCCAGGCTCAATGGGTTCGGCGATTTGATCCCACGGGCATCGAACTCCTCATTAGCCTGGCCCTACAGATTTCCAATGACAGCCTATTTCCCCTCGAGCAGTTTGCCGTCGGCGGCCGATATAGCGTGAGAGGATACAGGGAGAACCAATTAGTGCGGGATAATGCGTTTCTGTTTTCTGTGGAGACGCAGATTCCCGTGATGCCCGCTCTCTTTGGACCCTATGTGTCTGTGCATTTTGCGCCCTTCATTGATGTCGGACGTTCGTGGAACGCCAAATTCCCCACCCCGGACCCCCAAACCTTGGCCAGTATAGGGGCCGGGATTCGCCTCGGCTTCTTTAATCGGGCATTTGCCAACGTGTATTGGGGTCAACAATTGAACCATATAGACGAGCCTCCCCCATACAACACCCTCCAGAACAATGGACTTCATGTGCAATTCGTGATGAACATACTCTAGGAGCCTGTCGGACTTAGGATGAATCGGCTGCAAAAGTGTCTAAGCGGTCCATATTTCGCCGCTTTCTTGGACCATAGTCCCACTATGGGCCGGCGAAAGCGTCAAAATCTGGCCTCGCTCAGCCGCTTTTTCGCTCTCGATCCCCCAAGTCCGACAGGCTCCTAGCCCCTCAGAAAAATGAGTGGTTCCTCGCCACTCTATTCTTCCGAGGAGTGGGAGATACTAAATATGTGAAGAGTGGCATGACACGGGAGGCCGCTAGAACGAGAAGGAAGGAAAGGAATGAGGAGACGCTTCTTGGATACGCTGTAAATAAGGAGAACGTCGGGAATAACGAAGCGCACGATCCACATCTTTCCCTGCCACCAGACGTAATCGAGCCAGACATCCCCGTTGCGATTGTTCGACAGCTAAAATTGAAAAAATTCGTTCCGCCCGGAGGTTATCCTCCTGACACCGTTCATCAACACCCTGACAGACAAAGGGGTCCTGCCCGAAATTCACCAAATGAATCCGTTCGGACTGAATGCCCAGCATGTGCAAGAAGGTGGTGAGATCGTGAGATGGAAGTTTGCCAGGTTGAGGTTGTAGGCGGACGAGCCTCGCACATCACAATGTCCTTCAATCCGTAAACTCCATTGGTCTTCCAAATCAAGAAGAGCCACGGTTTCGTGGAGGAAAACCTCGATCACGCCCCGGAGTAAAGAACGGCCTTCATCAAAATACAAATCTGCGACCACGGGATCCTGGTACTCTTCGACTGTGGCGTCCGAGCCCCTACCCTTTCCGAATGATGGCCTGGGTATGGGTACCATGAACCCATCATGAACTTCTTCCACCTCCAAAGGGTAATTCACGAAGGGGGGAATAATGTTCCGGGTATTCGCAAAGGAATCCGGAACAGGCCCTAT
>JACDDF010000447.1 GCA_013817135.1 Nitrospirales bacterium | reverse complement strand
ATTTGCGGTTTTTGCCGAAGAATGGGGCTTTATTGGATCAATGGTCTTACTATCCTTATATATTCTCTTGTTTTTGATGGGTTTAGAAATCGCGTTTAAAGCCAAAGACATCGTCGGAGCACTCCTGGCTGTCGGAGTGGTAGCCATGGTGGCCTTTGGAGTGGTCGTGAATATTGCGATGACATCAGGGCTGGCCCCTGTAGTGGGCATTCCACTCCCTCTCATGAGCTATGGAGGCAGCGCCATGGTGGTGAATCTCACAGCTTTGGGACTCTTGCTCAACGTAAAACGGAGACGCCTGTCACTCCTTTAGGTATCATGTACCCTGTGGTTAATTTTGATAGCGTTGGACTGGTTATCGCACAAAGAGGGAAACAACAGAGAATTCCATTCAGAAAAGTCCCAAAGCCGTGGATTTTTCACACACTTGCGGGAACAAGGAAGTGGACGCACAGAACCATCCTCAAATGGTTCCATACAGTATTCATTTACAATTATTGACAGAAGGGGCACAAAGCTATCTCAGATTTTGACAGGCAGATCCAACAAATTGGCTCAGCCGCACGAGTAACATCTCTTCACCAAGAATGTTGACGAAGAATAGCTTTTGGTCCCTTCTGAGAATGTAGGGAGATAACTATGGGAGTAGAAATTGCGATTAGTGTCACTCGTGAAGAAACACGGGTTGCCGTGCTCGACAATCGTGTCGTGACAGAATTGTATGTCGACCGTCCAAGAAAAAAAGATTTTGTGGGAGACATTTACAAAGGCAAGGTCATTAAAGTTCTGCCTGGTATGCAAGCGGCCTTTGTCGATATTGGACTGGATCGGGCCGCGTTTATCCACGTATCTGATCTTTCGGTCGGAACCGAACCCGGGGATACCCTCGTGGATAGTGAAGAGGATGAACGGAGTCAAGACCTGCCGCGTCCTCGACGCCAAACCGCACGCCCCATTGAAAACCTGTTGACAGAAGGCCAGGAACTTCTTGTACAAATTTCCAAAGGCCCAATCGGCACCAAGGGACCTCGGATTACCACGTACGTCTCCCTTCCCGGACGATTTTTGGTGCTCATGCCCAATGTCGACCACATTGGCGTGTCGCGAAGAATTACAAAAGACGAAGAGCGCCATCGCCTGAAGGACCTCATGAGGCGCATCCGGAAACCCGAATATGGATACATTGTCCGGACCGTGTGTGAAGATGTACCGGAAGACGACCTCCAAACCGACGTGAGATTCCTCACAGCGTTATGGGAAGACACGCTCAAAGCGGCCGGTAGACAACCAGCCCCGTCCCTCTTGCATACGGATCTCTCCCTCCCGCTCCGGGTGGTGCGAGACTTATTCACCAAAAAAGTCGATCGCCTACTAGTTGACGCAAAACCGGATTTTGAGGAAGTCAAAGATTTTGTCCGGCGTTATCTTCCGGAACAAGCCTCCCGCGTACATTTCTATGACAAGAAGCAGGAAGGGTTATTCGATCACTTGGGGATCGAATTGGAGATTACCCGAGCCCTGAGCCGGAAAGTCTGGCTCAAGTCCGGAGGGCACATTGTGATTGACCACACCGAGGCCATGACTGTGGTGGACGTCAATACGGGGCGGTTTGTGGGGAAACGCGACCAGGAAGAAACGATTTTAAAAAATAATCTGGAGGCCGCGAAAGAAATTGGCTACCAGATAAAATTGCGCGGTATTGGCGGCATTATCATTATTGATTTCATTGACATGGAACGGGAACGGAACCGTGAGAAAGTGTACCAGGCTACCTTGGACGCACTAGCGGGCGATAAGGCTCAAACCCGTATCTCACGTATTTCCGATCTTGGGCTCATCGAAATTTCCCGTGAACGCGTCCGTGAAGATCTCTTACGGACGTTATCGGAAATTTGTGGTGACTGCGAGGGAAGAGGGTACACCAAATCTACCATGACCGTTGCGTATGAAATTTTTCGGGATATCCGGCGCATTGGAATTACTCGGGGACAACCCCAACAAATTGTAGTCGGTGCCAACCCCAAAGTCATTGAGCTCATTTTCGAAACCGAGCACAGTAGCATTGAGCAACTCGAACAAGAATTCCAGCAACAAATATTATTTGAGGCAGATCCATTACTGCACCTTGAGCAATATGACATTGTTTTGGTAGGAAAATTGACGTCACGAGCCGAAACTCGGACGGCGTCCTAGGAGCCTGTCTGACTTAGGATGAATCGGTTGCAAAAGTGTCTACGCTGCCCATATTTCACCGCTTTCTTGGACCATAGTCCCACTATGGGCCGGCGAAATCGTCAAAATCTGGCCTCGCTCAGCCGCTTTTTCGCTCTCGATCCCCCAAGTCCGACAGGCTCCTAGCCACGCGAGAACGATTGAATCATGAACGATGACCTCCACTATCCTGCTCCGTCAAACGTACCACTTGTTTCCAGGAACAGAAAGGAAAGGAGACCCAAATCCCTCCTTCAACTCTGGAAAAATTCGGAACTCTCCATCGTCCGGAGCCGAACGTGGAACAATTTCTGGGTGGAGAGCCATGCGGACGGACCATTTGACGGTGATCTCCAGGCGCATATTCGCCATCCTCACAGAGGATCTGAATGACCTCACCCTTACAAGGATGGTTAGAACTTTTGGCAGTCAAAGGACTTGGCCCTGTTACTTACAGCAGACTCATCAACCGGTTCGGCTCGCCTGAAGCCATTCGCTCCTCGAACGCCCACGCACTCGAATCAATAGGGGAAATTTCTCCCTCATTGGCCAGGGCTCTTCATCAACCCATATCTACTGATGCACAAGATCAGATTGCCAAAGAATTGCAGGCCGTTCAGGATGGGCGATTCTCCATCCTAACACTCGTGGACGCACTCTATCCGTCACGATTAAAAACCATTACGGATCCTCCTCCGTTACTCTGGTGTACAGGCCAACTCCAGGACCGCGATCAACACGCCCTTGCCGTAGTCGGCTCAAGAAAAGGCTCCCACATCGGACGGACATTCACGCGACAACTAAGTGGCGATTTGGCTGCACTGGGCTTTACGATTGTGAGCGGCCTGGCAAGAGGCATTGATGCGGCAGCTCACGAAGGCGCTCTCGCCACATCCGGGAGAACCCTGGCGGTGCTTGGATGTGGCATTGATCGAACCTACCCGCCTGAGCACGATCCGCTACGACAACGCATTGAACAGCATGGTGCCGTTCTTTCTGAATTTCCCATGGGAACCCCTCCACATTC
>JACDDF010000014.1 GCA_013817135.1 Nitrospirales bacterium | reverse complement strand
ACCCGAACTTTTAGGGCTTTTAAGGCCATGGCCAGATCATCAGCCAAATTCACAATGCGGGCGACCTTGATGCCGGGACCGGGAGCAAACTCATACATGGTAATCACCGGTCCGGGATGCACATCCGTGACGCCCCCCTCAATCCCAAAACTTGCCAACGTGTTCACCAGAACTTCGGACTGGGATTTCAACACCGAATCGGTCTGATGAGCCGCCCGCACAGCATGCGTATCCAGGAGATCGGCGGGGGATGGCATTTGATAGGACTTTGAAATTTGCCTGCGAGAGATAAAGGTGTCGTCGACTTCCTCAATGAGGGGGAGAGTGGGCGCAATCTCGATTGTAGCTGGGAGATCATCTTTTTTCATCTTGGATAACTTGGACTTGGGTTCCACAGTTTCCAATACCATCGTGCCAATACCACCACGGGCAGCCAATTGACGATTAATTCGAATTGATTTATTCATTTTTGGTTGGGCATCTGAAGCCCACCAGTCTCGCTCTTTCACCGACTCCACCATGGAACTTTTGAGGCGTACCCCGAGATTCAAGGTTGTTCGAGCAACTTGCCCAATCGATACCGGCACAAGCAAAAGAAAAGCAATTAGTAACAGTGCCCCTAACATGATCGTGGCACCGGTGACCGCCAGATACGACCCGAGTCCGACCGCCACCCATTGTCCCACAACTCCACCTTGACCAACTCCTAGCACATCCATCCCGGAAATTTGAGGCCCGGCTGAAAATTGAAGATGTAGCAGCGCACTGACAGATAGAACTCCAATCAGCGATCCAAGTAGACTTCCCGACGTCATACGAATTTTTTCGCCCCATAAGACGCTCAAACCCAACATAACAAGTAACAAAGGCACAACATAGGCTCCCCCCCCCACAACAGTTAAGAGGGAAAACGCCAGAGTAGCCCCAATCGGGCCTACCGCGTTTTCGGGAACAGAATTTGAGGAAGGGTGGTCAACAAAAAGGATCGGATCGGCTGGAGAAAAAGTGGCCATACTGAGCAGGCCCAGAATGCCCAAGGTGGCAAGCACAATCCCTACAACTTGTGTGGTTAAGATAGAAAATCCCTTGGATTGGTCTTTTGTTGGCTTGCTCTTTGAACTAGGGAAGATACTCATCAAAAAATCCTACCATAAGTGTTTCTATCGAGCAAACAACCCTTACGCATATGACAAGGCTGGCTCAAGGTCCTGGAGGTATTAAGAAGCGGAAGGAAACATTGGGTCATTGAGCGCTTCACTTAAATTCTGAAACTCCCCCACCGACAGCGTTTCCGCTCGTCTGGTTAACATGATACCTGTACGCTCTTGAGCCCTTTCCAGGCAGATCAAAGGAAAACCCGCTCCTCGTAGTGCGTTGAGGAGGGTTTTTCGCCGTTGCCCAAATGCCGCCCGTACCACCGAAGCAAACGCATCGGCTTCCTGAGCAGAGTAATCCTGAGGAACACGAATATCCAACCGTACCACTCCGGAATCTACCTCAGGAACGGGGCGAAAGCATTTTCGGGACACGGGAAAACCGAAACGGACATCAGCTAAGCGCTGCGCCATAACCGAGAGCACTCCATAGTCTTTAGTATTAGGGTTGGCGGTTAACCGCTTCGCGACTTCCAGTTGTACAGTTAAGACCATTCGACGGATCTTAGGCCGAGCTTCTAACAACCGAAACATAATGGGCGTTGAAATGTTATAGGGCAGATTGGCCACTACCACAGCAGGTTCTGGTAGTTGATCGAAGGGATAACGAAGCGCATCGTGTTCTTCTATATCAAGGTTCGAGTACCCCGAAAATTCCTCTTTCAAAAAATCCACCATACGGGGATCGACTTCCAGGGCTAATACCTGCTTTGCCGATTGGCACAACAATCTGGTTAATGCACCGCCGCCCGGTCCAATTTCACAGACATAATCATTAGGCTGGAGGTCCGCCAGATTGATAATTTTTCGGAGTAAATTGGGGTCAATAAGGAAATGTTGACCGAGCCGTTTGCGGGGATAAGGAGGAAGCGGTGCCATTAGAGGCGAGGAAAAAAATGAGAAGGGTCATACCGGTGTTTCATAGGGACAGGGCATCAGGGGATGCCGGTGGTCTGAATGTCCTTAAGCAACTTCTTAAGATGCCGGCGACACATATCCACTTCATCGGCTAATTCATCAAACACATCGCCCACAAAATAGGTGGTTTCCAGCCATTCCTTGGTAATGTGTTGAAGATATGCCTCACTCACGTAGGGCGCCAGACCTTCAACTACCTTTCTTTTCCATTTCGTGACATGGTCTTTCCCCTGCACCGCATTGAGGGCCTTCTCCGCCTGTGCGTGAATGGTGTTAATTTCCTCGATTTGACTGTGAATATACGCCAATAACTCGGAGGATTGATCGGTCATTATTGGATCCTTTTCCACCAAAACGGGTCATACGAAAACGCCTGACACAAGAAGGCTGCCGGTGCCACACATTTTTTTATTTTAAACACACGATTACACTGCACAATCATCTTGCTTCCCCATTGAAAAGGTCATGCCGAGCGTAACCCGATGCCCGGCTAAATAGTCAGATACGTGCATGCGTTTTTTGTTTTCAGGTTGAATTTCCAAAAGATTCAAACATCCCTGACCAGTCTGGACGCGAATGGCCTGTTTCGTGAAGGCAATAATTGTTCCCGGGGCCCGAGGAGTGTCATGATCAGTGTTCAGTATACCTGGTTCTTGTTCTTCAACATGAACTTTCCAAATTCCCCATCGCGCACCCTCCAGGAAGGTATACACGCCAGGCCATGGCGACAGCCCCCGAATACGATTGGCAAGGCATCGCGCCGGTTGTCCCCAAGACATCAATCCATCCTCTTTGGTTAAAATTGGTGCCAAGGTCGCCGCCGAATTATCTTGAGCCAAAGGGGTCAGTGTGCCAGCAATCCATCCACGCAGAGTCCGGACCAGTAGCGCTCCGCCAACCTGAGCCATTCGTGAAGCTAATTCTCCTGAAGTCTCGTCCGGACCTATAGGAATCACTTCCTGTTGAAGAATGGCCCCCGTGTCCATCCCTTCGTCCATAAGCATGATCGTAACCCCGGTCTTTACCTCTCCCTGCATCACGGCCCATTGAATGGGAGCAGCACCCCGATACTTCGGGAGAAGGGACCCATGAACATTCAGACACCCTTTCGAGGGAAGATCAAGAATGGTTTTGGGCAAAATACGCCCAAACGCGGCAACCACCACCAGATCAGGGTCCCACGTTCGAAGAGTCTCCATCAATTGGGGAGACTTCATTTTTTCAGGCTGCACCACCGGGATATTTTGTGACAATGCAAGCGCCTTTACCGGGCTCATTTGAACTTTCTTCCCCCGCCCACTCGGTCGGTCAGGCTGACACACGACACCCACGACAGATATTTCTGTCTTCAATAACTGCTGAAGCGTAGGAACAGCAAAGGTGGGGGTTCCCATAAACACGATGCGCATGACTAATTTCCTTAACACCAGACAAAGAGGAAAATCAATTGAACAGAATAAAGCTTGCTGACTCTCCAGGACAATAACATCCCGCTTGCTTTTCCAACCTCTCTTTTTGCTATGCCCACGCGCATTGACTCCCTTTCAATTACTGTGATAGAAGCCCACGCGGGGGCATCTCTCAACATCCTTGACGCCTTAAATTTAGGAAATGGATCGCAATCATGGGTGGACATAGCCATTGGTCAACAATTAAGCGACACAAAGGCGCACAAGATGCCAAACGCGGGAAAATCTTCACGCGCGTGATCCGCGAAATTTCCATTGCCGCGCGTAGCGGCGGCGACCCAGACGGTAATCCAGCCTTACGCCAAGCCATTGCCAAATCCAAAGAAGTGAATATGCCTGCCGATACGGTCAAACGAGCTATTCAGCGAGGTACCGGGGAACTTCCGGGAATGCAATTCGAAGAGTTTATGCTGGAGGGGTATGGACCAGGAGGGACGGCACTCCTCCTGGAAATTTCGACCGATAAACGCAATCGGACCGTAGCCGAAGTTCGAAATATTCTCACAAAAAATAATGGAACGATGGCTGAAGCCGGCGCAGTTGCCTGGCAATTTCAAAAAAAAGGGTTACTGGTCATCGAGAACCAGGCGGTGACTGAAGAACAACTATTCGATCTGGCACTGGAAGCGGGAGCTGAAGACGTGAAACAAACTCCCACCGGATTTGAGGTCATTTCGGAACCAGCAAATTTCGAAGCCGTCAAGGAAGCCTTACAGAAGGCCAATATTGAAGCCAGCCTGTCCGAGCTGACCTTTCTCGCACAAAACCACATTCAACTTGAAGGCAGAGATGCAGAACAAGCATTAAAACTCATGGATCTCCTAGACGAGAACGAAGACGTTTCCAAGGTCCATGCCAATTTTGAGATATCTGACGAACTGATGGAGAAAATGGCTGCAGAAAGTACCTAGCCTTTTTGATTCCACTCCATTTTCCCGATCTTTCTCTCTTACCGTTTTTTTAATGATCGATCTTGATTTCTACTGTCACCTTCCACTTTTGACGAACAACTGAGTTTGGCCAAAATATGATTGCCTCACTTTCGGGAGTCCTCTCTTCTAAGACGCCACAAGATGCCGTAATTTCTGTGCAGGGCGTGGGTTATCATCTGTTCATAGCCCTTTCTACCTATTTCACTCTTCCTGAAATCAATTCTGCTGTCCAAGTTTTTGTTTCCACCCACCTGCGGAACGACACCATTCAACTCTTTGGGTTTTCCACCACTGAAGAGAAGCAAGCCTTTTCACTTCTTACCACCATCAGCGGCGTCGGACCGAAACTCGCACTCAGTGCATTATCGACCCTTTCCGTCCCAGATTTGTGTACAGCCATTGAAACCGGTGATCTTGAAACCTTAGGTTCCATCCCCGGCGTAGGGAAAAAATCGGCGAGTCGAATCGTCCTGGAGTTAAAAGACAAAACCAATCGCATCATGATTGCGGATTCTCACAAACCCTCAACAGCCCCAATGGAACCTACCAGCTTTCTCCAAGAAGAGGCCGCCTCGGCCCTCATCAATTTGGGGTACCGCGCCCCCGAAGTCAAAAAGGCCATGAATCTCGCGACCGCTAAGTTGGACGAAGGATACGAACTCGAAGACCTCATCCGCACGACCCTCAAAGAATTAGCCAAAGGCTAATACGATTATTTACTTGCCACTATTCAATAGTATCGATTGTCTTCCAGTATCGGGCAATATTCCTGACACAACTGGAATAGCCATTTGTGTGCAAATATGAGAATAAAGTATTTGCATCTCAAACCAGAATCGCCCCTACCCGATATTTCAGATTTAAGGCCCTTCCGTTCAGTGGTTGTTATCGAGGAAGCCGTGACCCCAAACTGGCAATGTTTGGTTAGCACTTGGCTCGTAAAGTCTGGATGTCTGTATATGATGGCATGGGGTAAAGAATGCAGTTCATGGGACGTTTTTGTTGATTATGCCAATCTCGAATAATTCAACTATAACGACACACCGAAAGCTAAGTTCGTAATGACGACATAGCACGAGAATGAACTCTTAACTGAAGTTTTTTGGTTTTCGAAAAACACTGCGTGTCATCCTACGGTTGATTTGCAGAACACCCTCGTTTGCCATATCTCGACCAATAATAAAGAGATAGAATTATTATTGGAGTACTCAGCGGCATATTAATCCTCGCAAATCCAGCAGCCGGCTTTATTTCTGACAGCGGATGTCCAAAAAATTTGGGAATTTTCGCGTTTGGAGGTAGGGTAGACGGGCTTTAGGAAAGCCTAGAGAGTGTCAGGGATTTTTTAACCCTGATGGGCCCCGCTTTCCAGGACGCGCCTAAAAAAGCGCAGCACAGCAAGTCAGGATAATGGCCTCTTTCTTCCACCGACGCCTGCCGCCCGGCCCTCTTTGGTGGACGCCCCCATGAACCGGCTGGCCTTGCCTAAGCCCTGCGAGTTGGTCCGCGCTCCCGTAGTTTGCGTTCACCTAATGTAATAAGGCCGGGCGGGGCGTCACTGGTTTTGGGTCCTTTTGCCGAAACAAAAGGATCTCGGCTGCCGGGCCGAAACCCGGCATTTCTCGCATAACCAATTCATTCCCAGTTAGTGGAATAAGGTGGCAACCATGTATTTGTCACTCCGAACAAAGCAAAAGTTTATTGGAATACCTATAGACCGGAAATTGTGGTCAGGTTGCTGCTAAGTTAGGAGTTAGAGAGGCAGGCTTCAAGACAGCCTAGAGGGTTTCACGGATTTTTTGACCGTTGTAGGCGCTTTCCAATACGCGCTTAAAAAAGCGCAACACATCTGCTAAATCAAACCAAAAGCCGCAATTGATACATTTCGCGTTGAACCGGCGCGACACCTTGGTGTACTGACGTTCAACCAGCATCGTTCCTTTGCATCTGAGGCACGTCATATCGATACAGACCTACTTCTCTGATGAGATACCCAGTATGAGCGGATGGGATCACCCATCTTCTTTCTTTTCCCTGGCCAACCCGAAAAACCGGGAAAACTAAAGTCCCTTTCAGCCCTCTTCCTGAGGCATCCAAGTTGCCTAGCGAAGTCGATTTAAAATCACCGCCACACAGCCCGCAAGTACTCCACCCCCAAAAACCGTCAATCCCATAGTAAGAATTCCTTCCCACGTCCCGGAATGCGACGAACCGTAAATCAGGTCTCTCATTCCGCCCTGAACCAGCAAGACGGCTAAGGTCAACAGAGATCCCATTCCAAACCACCAGCCAAAAGTTCGCACATTCTCCTCACAAGGCTGAATCACGCTTTGGAACGGCGGTACGCCTCTTTCTGAAAGGCAAAGTTACTGTAAACATTGCAGAAATCTGGTGTCAAGAACAACCCATCGAAGTATCAAGAAGAGGGAGATGCCGAAAGTTGGCCCTTCCGGATATTCAACCCATGATGTAAAAAAATAGAGACATTACTAGATGCGTTATTCACGACCGCCAACCCTGGTTCTTCTCCCCGATCGGTTGCAATCGATAGGGTGGTCAATGCAAAGGGGGCATGCGGGGTGGCATAATCCCTTGGAGGATAGTGAAATGTCCCATCGCCATTCCCAAATAGCAACGAAATACTCCCAGATTGAATATTGGCACCGGCCACATCCGGCACTTTGTCTCCGTCAAAATCCTGGGCCACTCCAAAATTTGGACCGGCATCGCCGCCTGATTCTTTTCCCTCTTGAAAAGTCCCATCCCCGTTTCCTAAAAACACGGTAATCGTGTTCATCTCACCGTTAATCACGAGAAGATCTATGGCTCGATCAGTATTGAAATCCGCAAAGGAGACCCCCAAGGGCCGTTTGCCGGTTCGATAGTCAGTTGGAGCTTGGAAGGTGCCATCCCCCAAACCCAACCAGATCGACACAGCATGACTCATCGGCCCTCCATTGGTCACTGCCAAATCCAAATGTTTATCTCCATTCAAATCCTCTGTAGCCACAGAGGTAGGCGTATCTCCATATTCATATAACGACCCCAATCGAAATTTTCCGTTGCCCATACCCAACAGGATTTGAATTTTGTCGTTGCGGAGGGCCACAGCTAAATCAGGAAGGAAATCTTCATTAAAATCTCCTGTGGCAATACTCACTGGAGTACGGTGAACCAGGTATTGGGCCCCACGCAAAAAAGTGCCATCACCTTGTCCCAAAAACACGAGAGCATGATTATCCCCGGAACACGCCACAACGAAATCCGGCACGTGGTCAAGATTAAAATCATCAACAGCCACATTCCTGGGCTCCTGACAGGCAGAAATCGTTTTTTGGTCCTGAAAACTCCCGTCCCCTTTTCCCAAGAGCAGGGACAGGGAATTTCCCTGAATATTGGTGGTGATTAAATCCGTAAATCCATCACCGTTAAAATCACTTGCCCGGATTGACGTAGGGTTTTTCCCGACTGGAATGTCGAGGTAATGATAAATCAGATCAGGAGGATGGTACTCCTCACGTGTAGGACAACCGACCAAGGACAGCAGGCCCAAAAGCCCCAGAGGAATGACAAGTCGAGCACACAAGGATTGACTGGAATACAATTCTTCTTGCCTTTCTCCAGAATATGTGCGTGGAGAGGGTGCCCATATAGATGCAGGATAAACCATGCCCAGCGCCCCGAGTATACGGATTTTTCCAAATGATGTAAAACCGGCTAGTAGTCCGAGAAATCGTATGTTTTCTAACTAGCTACCGACTTTTCCAATGGTTATTTTGAAAGGGGTGACCATCCCCCACTGGATGACACGACTCTCTTTATGTTATAGAGATCTCTTGTCTTTTTGTCTGTTTGTAAGGAGGAAACCATGGCTGAGGAAAATCAAAAAATTGATCTAAGCATGTATGGGGTAGCCGAAATCATAAAATGGTGCATTACCCGCAACAATGGACGTATCCCTGGCTGCGATACCGCAGTCTTCAAAGCACTTCAGGCAGCGGTGGCCGAGAGGCCAACCACAGGGGATTATTATACGCTGGATCAATTTTATAAAACCCGGAAAGTCTTCGATTTTACTCAAGATGAGGTAGCAGTGGTTGATCGATGTCTTTATGATCTCCCGAATTTTGACGGCGCTCAGCTACCACAAATTCGGTACAAATTTTGGCCAGCGACTATCTGTCAAAACTAAGATTATATCTGGGACTCCTGCCCCTTTACACAGTGTATTCCCCTTCGATTATGTCTCCACTACAATCTTTGATCTTAGGCCTCAGGATGACGGCAACGACCCTTCCCGACGGCCAAAATGAAGACATGGTTGAACGCCTCATGCCAGCAATTCTGGCATGCACCCTAATATTGTGATTACAGACACATGGGAAACCTGGGGAGGAAAAACCGCCAAAGCAGTCCCCGCCAGACGCCACATAAGTGGAACCCATTCTTTATTACAGTGGCCTCTTACCGTTTTTTAACTACCTGGACTATTCCCACGATAAGAACCAAGGATAGCTCACCTTTCTGGTGAAACACCCCCCAGCAAGCTGAGGGGTATCCTGCGCTGTTTTTATGAATTAAAGGAAGAACCTTGCTGACTCGAGGCAAAAGGGATGCTTACCCTTCCCCCTGAAGTAAATCTAGCGGAGAGAAATCATCGGTCAGAATTTCGCCCGGACCCAGTACGACCGGCTCCTGTGACATGAAAAATGCAAACCCTTCTGGCGGAAATCGATCACGATTCATCTGACGAGCCAAGACATCCAAAAAGTTCGAAGCGCGCATAACGGAGACAGGTTTCCCACCAAAAAAAATCAGGTTCACGGACCCTTTTTTTGTCTCTAACCATTCAGGGCCCGCGACCCCGTAGGGCACCACTTCAGGAAACGCCAGTTGCATAGTGGTCAACACCGCTTGTGCGCGGCGAACATTCGCCGGCGCATCGGAGGAAGCCAGATTAACGGCAACTGCGCCTTCAGGGTTCACATGCTTCCGTAATTCTTCAAAGAATTCCTGAGTCGTCACATGGAACGGAATGAGATGCCTGGCAAACACATCGACCCACACCACGTCATACTGGAAAGGGTTGTTTCGTAAAAACGTGCGGGCGTCTTGCACATACACATGATGGTTGAGCGGTGGCGTATAACCAAAATACCGTTCAGCGACTCGGACGACAGACGGGTCCATTTCGACAACATCTAATTCCAAATCCGGCCAGTGCTTCCCTAGCCACTTTGCCAATGATCCTCCGCCATGGCCTAAGATCAATCCTCGCTTAGGATTCTCGACAAGTGGCAAGACACCCATCATGACATGGCTATAGGGCAAGGCAAGAGATTCCGGCGTCGCTTTCCACATCACCGCGTGGAAAGTATTGTCCAAAATAAGAAAACGGAATAAATCATTTTCACTTACTCTAACCTGTTGGTACGGGCTATCTTCCTGATAGATGGCCGGTGGCAAAATGCTGACCGGATGAAAACCCATCCAGGTTATTCCGCCTACGCAGGCAAGGAGCATGGCCTGGAAACCAGGCTGGAGAATTCCAACTCTCAATGTCCACCATAGACCAAGACAGATCTGGACCACGCCAAGGATAGCGACTAATGTGGTGCTACCCAGCCAGGTTAAAAGATAAAACGAGGTCCCCCAGGTTCCGACAAGACTTCCAATGGTTGAAACCGCAATCATGCCACCCGTATGACGTCCAAGATGCCCCATATCCCCGATAGCCAAACGCAAGAGAGCCGGAAGAACACCGCTCAATCCAAATGCCGGAACCGCCAACAGCACACTGGCTGCAAAACATGGCCCCCAGCGAGGATCCTGAATCCATTGAGCCACTCCAAAAACTACGGGCTGGCCTGCCCATGACAATAACAGGGTCCAAGCGCCGGACAGCAATAACAGCCCAGCCAACACCCTCTGCGGAGCGTATCGATCAGCCAGCCAGCCTCCCGCAGCATACCCACTGCTCATGGCAGCCAGAACCACTCCGATCAGCCCGCCCCAGACAAATAGTGAACTACCAAAAACCGGCGCGAGGAGTCGGCTTCCTAAAATTTCCAGCGCCATCACCACCGCACCGGTCGAAAAGGCGGTTGCAAAACACCACCATCGTGGCAGACTGGATTGAGTCAACGAAGATCTTGTCATAAGATGGAGAAGTGCATGGACAGAAGGGAAGTGATGCTAAAGCATGGTTCAGAGGGTGTCAATTCAAGATCAAGTAAAAACGCGCGTGTCCAGATTCTGCGTGAGGTTCAGCGTCCCCTTATAATAGAGCAAGACAATGGCTTCCCTGACATCCAACAGATGAAACAACTCAACCCTTTCCGGTAACATTCCTATTCGGATGGCCCAATCAGCCCAACCTCCATCAGTCCCGTCATCTCCTCAAGGAGAGGCCCATCGAATTAGCCGTGCGGCCGGGCTGATCGGCGGAGCCACTTTCTGCAGTCGGATTCTCGGATTTATACGAGATGTCATTCTCGCCAATTTGTTTGGCGCCAACGCTTCAGCAGACGCCTTTTACATCGCTTATCGAATTCCCAATCTGTTGCGCGAACTTTTTGCGGAAGGATCCATGTCTTCCGCCTTTATCCCCGTTTTCACCGAATATCATTCGACCCGGTCCAAGCAGGAAACCTGGGAGTTAGCCAGCGCGGCATTCACCACGCTCCTGACGCTCGTAACCTTTGTCACCTTAATGGGCATCGTTGCCGCGCCAAGTCTCGTCTGGCTTCTGGCACCCGGCCTCCATGGGCAGGCGAATCAACTTGCCACCACCACGCTCCTCACACAAATTATGTTCCCCTACTTACTCTTCGTGAGTCTTGCGGCCCTGGCCATGGGGATACTCAATTCCCTCCATTCATTCGCCGTTCCTGCCTTGGCTCCTGTCTTTTTCAATCTTTGTGTCATTTTCTTTGCCGTAGCCATTTCCCCATTATTTGACCAGGCGATTCTGGCTGTAGCCATAGGCATTGTGGTGGGAGGGCTCGCTCAATTCCTGATGCAATTACCCAGTTTACACAAACATGGTTTTCCATTGTCCTGGAATTTTCATCCGCGCCATCCCGGAGTTAAACGAATGGGGTTTCTGCTCATTCCTTCCTTGCTGGGATTAGCTGTGACCCAAATTAATCTCACCATCAGCACGATTTTAGCTTCGTATTTTCAAGGAGGCCCCACGTATCTGTTTTATGGGATGCGCCTCATTCAATTCCCATTAGGGGTATTTGGTGTGGCAATGGCCACAGCCATTTTGCCCACCCTATCCGGCCAAGCAGCCCGTGGAGCCATTCATGAACTTCGGGAAACGGTGAATTTTGGTTTACGCATGGTGCTATTTATCATCCTTCCATCAATGGTTGGACTGATGCTGTTACGCATACCCATTATTCATGTATTTTTTGAGCATGGTGCCTTTTCGGCCATGGATACAGTTGGAACCGCTTCGGCGCTTCTCGGATTTTCAATAGGATTGTGGGCCTTCGCCAGCTATCGAATTCTGGCAACCGCGTTTTATTCCCTTCAAGATACGAAGACCCCGGCCATCGTGGCTGTGTTTTCGGTTGTCCTCAATATTGGGCTGTCATTATGGCTTATGCAATGGCTCCAACACACCGGATTAGCCCTGGCGACCGCATTAGCTGCAATGGGGAACACCCTCATTTTACTCATTATTTTAGGGAATCGGCTTCAGGGGTTACTGTGGAAAACACTCGGATTATCTCTGGTCCGCACAGGAATAGCCCTTCTCCCTCTCATCGCCGTTTCCGTCTGGATTGCAGGATTTCCGCTATGGCAGACAACAGGACAGAGTCTCGAAAAAGTTGCCTGGCTGACTCTGGCTCTTGTCGCAAGCACGATTGGATATTTTTCCGTTCACCACGTATTCAAGTCAGAGGAACTTACGCACCTGAAGCTCATGTTGCGACGAAAAATACGAAAACCATCTTCCACAACATAAGCATTCAGACTGACACGCATACCGTCCTCATGACTGGCTGGGCTGGAAATAGGCGAAATCACGAAAGGGCTTCATGATTGCCGTCATTCAACGCGTCAGACAGGCTTCCGTCACGGTTGAAAACCAAGTCATCGCCCACATCAACCGGGGGCTCGTCATTCTGTTAGGGGTAGCCCAAGGCGATACAGGTCAAGACGTGTCCTTCATGGTCGAGAAAATTGCTCGACTACGAATTTTTCCTGACACACAAGGGAAAATGACTGATTCGATTCAAGACATCAATGGTGAACTCCTTCTAATCTCTCAATTCACGTTACTGGCCAATACCGAAAAGGGACGACGCCCAAGCTTTGAATTGGCAGCACCTCCTGAAGAAGCACGCGTGCGATATCAGGAAACACTGGAGCAATTCCGAGCCCTTGGCCTATCCGTACAAGCAGGAATATTTGGCGCGACGATGGACGTGGCATTGGACAATGATGGTCCAATGACCCTCATCCTGGACAGCAGGGCAGACAAAGGAGTAAAAAAGGTTAAGAACCTTTTACATCAGGCCGATAGACACACATAGAAACCGACACACCCCGACGAAGGGACATTCGGTGGAAAGAGAGGGAAGGGCGTTTATGACACAAATCCCTGAACAACATCCTCTACGACAGTTATTTGGCCGGTTGACAGAACGAAACTTTTCCGAAGCTTTGGGATGGCCAGACTTTCAAGTAACGGAATACGTTTCAAACCTGCTCCTCGAATTTATCCATATCGATCAACTCGCCCGTATCAAAGACCATGAGGGAGAACCCGTCGAAACAGTAGTGGAACTCCTGTATGCGGCCGAATCCCATAGCCAACAGTCTTCTGCCGAAAAAGAGCGCGATATTCATCGTCACATCGGGGACCTGACCTTGTTTCTCGCCGGACTCTTCCCCGAATATTGCAAACGAATAAAATGCTCCGGACTAATTCACCACAAAGACTTTTTGGTGGATTATGTCAAAGCCGGCAAACGCTCCTACAGCATTGTCGCTACACATCAAGACCCTCAGGGCAAAAATCCACCCGCGCTCTTTCAAACGCTTTCAACGAATTTTGAACTCTGTGTCGCGGGCCTTGGGTTTGTCCGATTGGACCTTGACCGTTTTCAAGATCCTAACCTGAGCCAAGGACAAAGCCATCTTTTCCACTAAACACTGTTCCTCCAAACAGTTCCCTTAGCTCCTGTTCTCACCCGGCGGACTCTATTCGCTGCCTCACCAGATTATCCGGGATGGCCGTCTCATCATCCACAGAATCTGCAAAATCGACAAATTAAGTCTAGTCAACATCAATGTTACGGAACATCAACTTCATAATCGAGGCCTCATGCTTTTCACTTGCATTTCCTTAAACCCGCTTTCTCGCTTCGATTCAGACAATCAGGACGATCGCCTACGAATCTTAA
>JACDDF010000013.1 GCA_013817135.1 Nitrospirales bacterium | reverse complement strand
AGGAAATGGCCCATGGGCTTCCGCATACCGTCCCGTATGAATATCTCCCGACAGAATTAAGATATCGTGTGGTCGATGCTGGGAATTCTGCCCGGCTAAGGACCGCTCGATCACCCGCCAGAGACGAGCATAATCCTGTTTAAAATTCGATAAGGAATGGTCACGGAAATCCCCGTCTTTTTGAAAGAGCGGTTGGCCCAAAGTCAACACGCCTGGACCTTTCAAATCCTGTTGCCAGGCTTCCAAGGCGATCCATTGTTCATCCGACATGAAATGACAAGTGCCCTTGTCATTGCACGCTTCCCGCTCTGAACGGGTGTCGGTAATAAAAAACGAGACCGGATCGATCTCAAACCGGTACCAGTGAGCCTCATCAGGATTCAGACATCGTTGATACTGGTAATAGAGGTCCTCCGCTACTCCCCCATAGGTTTTTCGATTCTTCGACGCCCAGGTCTGAGGCAGTTGTATTTGTTTTTCAGGATAATCGTTCCAGTATTCATGGTCATCACAGGTAAAAAAGTTCGGGCAGACTTGTAAGGCTTCCCGATAGGCCTCATCTCCCCAATATTGGGCGTATCGCTTCGCATAGAGTTCGATGCCCTCATCGCCTAAATCCCAAGCATTCGGCCAATCTCCATAGACCTGATCACCCAGTAATAATTTAAAGTGCGGATGAGCCAACTGCCCCAGCTCCTGAAGACCGGATCGGTAATATCCCTCGCGGTCATTGTTATGCCAAAAGCAGGAGGCAAACAGAATGGTCACCGGTTGAGCGGTGACCTGGTACGGCATCGTCCACCATTGAAAGACCTGGCTCTCTTGATTCGTTGCCAGAGTGACAGAATAGAAAGCACCTTCCGGTGGACCTGGAGTGTTGAGCGTGAGGACCATCACACCCATTCGTCGCTTCAATCCTGGAAGTTGGGGGAGGAGAGTCCATGTACTCTCTGACGGGACCGTCGCATTCTTCTGCCGCACCTCGACCTGCGGCGGAAGAAAGTTGCCTTCCCCTTTTTGCGAACACCAAATCCGCCAGCCTTGGCCCTCCATCAACGGCGCACCTGGGACAATCCACATATTCATCTACTTCCCCTTTTCAGCATCCGCTGATTACCTTGACGGCTCTTTCCCAACGACAGGAGGATCAGTTTGTCTGGTTTCTTGGAGATAGTCTGGAGTATCGGGAGGACCGGGAGCCCCACCCTCCGACTCAGGGTGAAAATCCCCACCGGGATCTTGGCCCTGAGAATGGTCGGTTCCATTCTCTTCTTCGGCTTCAGGTTGACGTCGTAGTAAATCCCGCAATGTCATGCCTTCTAAAGCGGCCTCCACCGCCGTATCCCGGCGCATAAGCACCCGACTAATGATATCGTTTCCTACGGTAAAGGCCTGGGATCCGCCATGGGATTGATGTTGGACCACTCGTAACACCTCGACAACCCGAATGTTTTCTGGTGCCTGCGCCAACACTAATCCTTTGGGGTCATCACCTTTCACCACCATCTGTCCTTTCACCAGATCATCGATGAGCGACTCCACCAAGGTCAGAGGCACACCTTGCGCGCGGGCTAACTGCTCTGCCTGGAGAGGCGGCTTCCCCAATAAAAACCGGCGAGTAATATGCGTAAGCAATGACAACGTGAGGTATTCTCGAAAGAGAGGAGTCTGGTTCTTTCGACTTAAGTGCAGCAAATACGCGGATGGATGTTGGTGGTAATAGGCGACTTGAGCTCCCGCCAATACAATGAGCCATCCGACATAGAGCCAAATGAGAAAGAGGATCAGCACGGCAAAGCCTGAATAGATGGCGCTATATCGTCCTGTCCCTACGACAAATGACGCAAAGGCCAATCCGGCCACCTGCCAGAGCAGCCCTGCCGTCACCCCTCCGACAAGCGCTGAGTTAAATTTGACGTTGGTATAGGGCAGAAATTTGTAAATAAAGGTAAAAACCAGGCACATAACCAAGAAGGGCAGCAGATTGGTAAGCACCACCATCAGATGGCCAAGCGGCTGGACTTCCAGAATTTTTTGGACAAGCCAATGACTTTGCGCCGAGGCAGTGAGTCCGAAGGCCGTAAAGACGAACACAGGGCCCACGAGTACGACACTTAAATAATCGGTTACTCTTCTGGCCAACGGGCGACCTGCCTCAACTCGCCAAATTGAGTTCAGCGCCTCTTCAATTTTTTCAATCAGCGAATACGTCGTATAGAACAGTCCCGCGACGCCCACAGCCCCCAAGACCCCAACTTTCATGTTGTCGACAAACTGGATGATATTCGTGGTAATCTCAATGCCCTTGGGCCCGAGCGGATCCAACGCCTGCGCCAGAATCGGTTGGATCTTTTGATGAATGCCAAAGGCTTTGAGGACCGAAAAGGTGACCGCTAAAAACGGAACCATGGAGAGGAGAGTGGTGTAGACCAAACTGGTGGCTCGAATACTTAGGACACTTTCCTGAAATTCGGCGACCGCCACCAATACCAGACGCAGGGCTTTGACGCCAAACTGTCGAAACCCAGTTAGCGCATTGACATCCTCCTTCCACACATCATGCTGGCAATATCGCAACACTTGGTCAATCATCTTCATCTCCGCCACAGGTCCTGCACCCGGGTACCCTACAAAGAGTGACAGAAAATGTCCAGAATACCACATGATTTTCCCATGATGACTCCCAACTTCTAACACACGTGGTCCTTCACTCACTTGGTTCCCCAGTCAGTTGTGAAGACTTGTCCTCCGATATTCATGAAAAACCCCTCAAACCGAACATTGATTTTATGGTGGCTGCTTGCAGCGCTCATCGGTCTGCTCACCGGGTGCCCGACATCGTCCGAATGGGATCGGCAATGGGAGCAGGTCCATGCCAATATCTCCCGTGGACAATTTCAAGAAGCCAAAGACCTGCTTCATCGTCTGTTACCGTCGGTTCGCAAACAGGGGCCGACCGATGAACGATATGCCCTGGTGATTTTTCAGCTCGGAGAGGTCGCCAGGCTGGAAGGACAAGTGAGTGAGGCCGAAGCCTATTATTGGGAAGCCTTGCCCCTGCTGGCTCAATCTTTGGGTTCTGAACACCTTCGGATGGCCGATCCTTTAGCCGCCCTCGCCTCGTTGTATCAGCAGAAAAACCAATTGGAGATGGCCCGCCCACTTCTCAAGCGAGCCTTGGCCATTCGTGAAAAATCCTGGGGACCTTCGGACCCGCAATTACTCTCCACCCTGCAAACCTACCATGCCCTCCTCATGGCTGGAGATCACCCGGAGGAAGCGACGGAGATTGCCAGCCGCATTGATCGGATTCTCAAACTTTCCTCCTAATCCTTCTCATGTTTTCCTCCAAAATTGCTAGCCGTTTCGATCTTGCGTCAACCGTTTCAGTCGAGCCATGGGCGGGCTGGTTCGGCTCTCGCATCTCTTGCCCTTTTACAGGAATATCGTTACCATTGGCGCCATTCTATCCAGTCCCCGGCTGATTGGTACCCATCTGTACATCTCATATCTCATCTGGTGCATTTTTTATCCCCTTTTGCCCAACCTTGCACCATGAATAAACGTATTTCTATTCAGGACCTGCGGCCTGGGATGTATATCACCGGCATGGACCGATCGTGGTTTAAAACCCCGTTTCTCCGCCACAAATGGACAATCAAACGAGAGGATGAGATTGCCTTGTTGCGCAATTACGGAATTAAGGAAGTCCAGATCGACACGGAAAAAGGATGCGATCTTGCCGAGACGAGTGCCGTTCAGCACACATCAGAGGACCAGGACCTTTCTCCCACAACCCCGTTAACATCCCTCTGGGTTGGTTCAGGGCCCAATCCGGATGATATTGAAGCCGCGCGTCTCCTTCGCGCAGAAGCTATCTCCACAATGGAGGTATTTTTCCGTCAGATGGAGGCGCCCACTCCCCAGCACATCCGAGAAGTCCGAAGTGTGGTCAGCATCTTGCTTGATGGGATTTTAGACCACCAGGCCGCCATGGTGTCGCTGATTCAAATGCGTCGCTTCGATCCTAACCTGGCCTCTCATGGGGTAGATACGGGCATGTTAGCCATGGCAATCGGACAAGAACACGGCTGCGATCCGACACAATTAAAACTCGTTGGGCTTGCAGCCCTTCTCCACGACGTCGGACAACTTCGTCTCCCATTGAATATGATCCGTAAGGTGGAACGCTTCACACCGCAAGAACAGAAACTGATGCAAGCGCATTGTGAAATGGGCGTGGCCATTCTTAAGCAACTCCCCGATATCCCTGACGAGTCGAAACAGATGGTCTTGGATCACCATGAGCGGCTTGACGGATCCGGCTACCCCAAAGGATTACGAGGCCTTCAGATTTCTGAACTCACTCAAATACTGAGCATTGCCGACACGTATGACGCGCAAATTAGTGGACGATGCAGTTGTCCACCTGTGCCGCCCGCCCGGGCCTTATCCGAACTGTATCAGGCTGCTGTCGAAGGGCAATACCATCTCTATCTCGTGCAACGATTAATCCAACTCTTAGGGGTATATCCAATTGGTTCCCTGGTTCGCCTGAATACCGGCGAACAGGCCGTAGTCGTGTGGGTTTCCAGTCATAGCCGAATGACCCCTACCATTAAATTACTCAAGGACTCCCTGGACCAACCCTATCCCGAGCAGGCAATCATTGACCTGGCGGCACAAAGCCCAACAACACCCCTTCGATCGATTGAAAAAGCCTTGGACCCTTCTCGGGAAGGATGGGATATGTCGAAAATCCTTGAAGCCTTATGGTAACACTCGGTATCGTTCACACGATGCCGTCAATATGATAGGAAGGAATCGCTGAGTGGATCAGCAACATTTTTTTCAAGAACTCAAACAAATGGACATCCCTGGATTAGAGAAGGCATTACGTTCATCCCAAGCCTTTGTTCATACCCTGATGGACTCCATACACATTGGCATCTGCCACGTAAATTCACAAGGGCAGATTCTTTCCCTAAACCTGGAAGGCGCCAGGATTCTTCATCGAACCGAAACCTCATGCCTCGGACAATCATTTCATGGACACGCGGAATGTCTCCACATTGATCTTGTCACACAAGAAAACCTTTGCCCCATCACGAGAACAATCACAACAGGAAAATCCTTATGGACGCCTCAATTATTAATTCGACGGCCAAGTGGGGAAACCCGATGGGTGGAATTCCAATCCACACCACTGACAGATCCACGCCACTCGGGTGCGCTGGTTATTTTTCGTGATCTCAGCCAGGAACTCCAGCAACACGAAACGCATGAACACCTCGCATCGATGCCAGAAGAAAGCCCGAACCCCATCGTGGAAGTGGACGCTCAAGGACATCTGGCCTATGCCAACCCTGCCATGATTCGCCTCCTGGACACCTATGGATTCCGTGAAAACGGCTTACCAATGGTGCTTCCGGCCACACTGACACAGCTCACACTGGAATGCCTCAAAACGATAACCCCCATCAGAGGTCTCACGGTCCTTGTCGAGCACCACCACTTTGATTGGACCTTCTCTCCTCTCCAAGAAAAAGGTCTCGTGCGGGGATATGGCCTGGATATCACCCATCATGTGCGAGTCAGCCAGACACTAACCGAACTCCATTCTCAGTTTTCTTCTCTGGTAGACTCAGCCCATGAAGGGATTATTTCTGCCGATTTACACGGAACCATTGTCTCTTGGAACCCTGCAGCCGAGTCAATTTTCGGTTATCAGCCTGACGAGGTTCTCGGACACTCGATTGTGACCTTATTGGAAGAAGGGTATCGGGACATGTACCGGAAAGGATTAGGAGATATTAGTTATGGTCGATCTTCGACCTTTCCACTTCAGCAGCCATTGGAACTCACCGGCCTACGGAAAAGCGGCGAATCATTTCCCTTGGAAATTTCTTCCACCAGTTGGAAAGTCGGCATGGACACCCATTACGGCTTTATCCTTCGAGATATTTCAGACCGGAAACGCCTTGAGCAGGCCCTCATTGCTGAAAAGGATCACCTGGTCACCACGCTTCAATCGGTCGCGGAAGGCATTGTCACGACTGATCGAGAAGGACGCATTTCTTTCCTAAATCCATTGGCGGAGCAGATCACCGAATGGACAACCCACGAGGCCTTGCACCGACCAGTCCAAGAAATATTCCGCCTGACCAGTGATAGCCCCAAAAACGATGTTGAACCTTTTTTGCAGTTTTCATCCAGAACGCTGGTCCTCTCTGAGCTGGATGCACCTCATCAATTACTGACCAAACATGGCAGGCAACGAAAGATTACCCTGAGAGAGGGACCGATCCGGGATCATAGCGGGCTTCTCGTGGGCACCGTGATTGTCTTCCGGGATATCACCGACCAAACCCGTCAGCAGGAAGAACAACAACGAATTAGCAAACTCAATTCTTTAGGGGTCTTGGCAGGAGGGCTGGCCCACGATTTCAATAATATACTCACGACAATATTGGGTAACGTGTTCGTGGCCAAATTACGAATGGTTTCGAACGATCCTCTGACCCAAAACCTCGAGCAAGCCGAGCAAGCCTGCTTACGCGCCAAAGAATTGACCCAACAGCTTCTGACCTTTGCCAAAGGCGGAGCGCCGATAAAGACATCCATCGCGTTAGGAGATCTACTTCGAAAAAGTACGATTTTTGCCCTGTCAGGGTCATCCATAAGTTGTCATTTCGACATCCCCGATAACCTTTGGCCTCTTGATGCTGACCCGGGTCAACTCCGGCAGGTCTTTCAAAACATTACCCTCAATGCCAGACAGGCCATGCCTCACAGTGGTCACTTAAGCGTCAAAGTAGAAAACGTAGGACTGAAAGATCCCTCGGCCCTTCCCTCATCGTCCCTCATCCATGGAAACTATGTGCAAGTTTCTTTTGAGGACCAGGGGAACGGGATTGAGGCACGCCAACTGCCAAATATTTTTGATCCGTATTACACCACCAAACCAGGCGCATCCGGGTTGGGATTAGCCACCGCCCATAGCATCATCCAGCAGCATCATGGACACATCAGCGTGACATCAAAAGTCGGAGTCGGCACGACTTTTACCGTGTCTCTACCATCTGCCCATGTCACGCCAGAAGGTAAGGCACAGAACATTCCAGCCATTCCCCAAAATTGCAGAAGACGGGTCCTGGTTATGGATGACGAACACAGCATTCGCCGTATGGTTGAGGATGCGCTAACGCAGTTCGGCTATGACGTGGTCAGCGTGCCAGATGGGCAAACTGCCATCGACCTGGTTTCCAAAGCACTGGCGGAAGGAAAGAAATTCGAAGTGGTCATCCTCGATCTCACCATTCCAGGCGCCATGGGAGGGGTTAAAGCCATTCAGCACCTTAGAAATTTTGACCCTCACATTAAAGCTATTGTCACCAGCGGATATTCAGACGATCCCATTATGTGCAATTATCAAGAACATGGATTTCAAGGAATCTTGGTCAAACCTTATAAAATCGTCGACCTCGCAAAAATTCTCGAATCAATGTTTTCTCGAATTAAGCATGAGACAACCCACTGACGTCCTCGAGACCCACGTCGTAATAGTTGAGGCCTCTGACTCGAGTATTATCCCTGAAAGACAGACTACCCGACCCTCATATTCAGAATGGAAGGTCTCACAGAAAGAACAAAGACGAGGGACTATCCAATTTCAAGGTCCAACAAATTCGGCTTAGCCGATAGATTTTCTATCGTTCTCCACCGCGGTCTTACATGGGGTCATTCTAAAGGGAAAGAAAATATTGGATAGATGACAGGTTAATTGAGAAGGAGGGAATATCCAACCATCTGATATTGGAGTTGTATTCTTGCCCAACCTTCGCCCGTGTCGAAAGCAATTTAGGAGACGGACAAATTCAAAAAGAAAAGGCACATGCCAGGAAACCGGACGGCTTACCCGACAGCTCCACGCACTAGCTCGCACGATGCGAGAATTGCCAATCATTGAAATTCATATATAGGGCGAGTTTGTCTGAGGGAAGGGCCACGAGCGGATAGTTCCTGCCTGACCGTGGCAATTCTACCTGAAGGTAAGTCAACGAAAATTCAGGTAAGGATCATTCCAACTGATTGTCAGAGGACGTCCATTTCATACACCACAAATGAAATCCCGATCATCCCTGTCAGGAATGACTCAAGCCGGCCAATCAATTCTGGGCCGAAGGCATTGACAGGACGCGTCCATCACTAAGATCGTTCAAATTACTCCGGACACACACGCGGGGTCCCGTCGGATTAATGTTTGCTGCTGAACCATGGGGAGTTTCGACAGCATCCGATTGCTGAGCAACAGATTCTCTTTGGCCTTTTCATAAAAGGACGGTTGGGTTTCAATGGCTTTCTCAAAGCAACGGGAAGCTCGCGCAAACTTCCCAACTTCCAGAAATGCCACACCCAAATTATTATAGGCCTTGGCCGAATCCATTCCTCTGGCATAGGCTTCGTAGGCCAGATCAAAATGCCCAAGTTTGGTGAGAGCTAATCCTAGATTATTCGAAATTTTGTCGTTGGATCCTCCAACCTGAATCGCATGTTGAAAGGTTCTGACCGCCTCTTCATATTGGGTATCGAGGTAATACGCCATACCCAAATTGTTCAAGATCGAAGAATCATCTGCCCTCTTTTGCAAGGCGACTTCATACAGATGGATGGCCTCTTTATGATCATGACGCCGATCGGCCACGATACCAAGGTAATTTTTGGAGGTCCACATTTCACCGTCATACAATAGTGCCGCTTGGAACTCCTGCTCCGCCTCCTGGTCCTTCTCCATCTTCAGCAAGGCTCGACCCATTCCCTCGTAAGCTGGAGCAAAATTCAAATCATAATCCAAAATTTGGTGAAATTGGTTATAGGCATCCTGAGGGGATCCTTTTTCCAAATAGATCACCGCCAGCTTGTATCGCGCAGGAATCTGTTCAGGGGAAGCCTCTAAGACTTTTTCATATTGAATTTTTGCCGTCCTGAAATCGCCTTGCTGTAAATGGGCATCTCCCAGTTTTTCATACTCCTCGCCCTTCATGACTTGAGTGAGATCCACAGGCGCTTGAGATTCCGGATTGATCCTCGCCTTCTGTCGTTCCATGATTTGCTGGTAATGTTCATCCTGTAGGGTGAACATGGGCTGTTCTTTTTTGGCACACCCAACGGCACCCAAACTGAATAATACGAACAAAGTTACGAGGAGGCTCGCCTTCATCATTGTATACCTCATCTGAAAGGTTTCGTTTGCTGTCTGTGAAGCAATCGACCAAACGGGCATATTCGCTGTTGAAATTTCCTGTTCTGAACGTTCGTGGAATGGATACCCCATGTTTTGTCTTCCTCTACCCACTTGAAATGTTTATCGAGTTTATCGTTCGTGGCTCTCTCTCACTCGTTCACCCTCCCATGGCCGGCAATAAATTTCGCATAAGGCTAATAGCACCCGGACCAATAATCACCACCATTAATGCCGGGAAGATAAACAATATAAGGGGAATCATCAGTTTCACGGGAAGCTGTGCCCCTCGCTCTTCAGCTTTAAGCCTTCGTTTTAACCGCATGGAATCGGAATGGACTCGAAGAGCCTGGCCAATACTCGTACCAAATCGATCCGTCTGAATCAGCAAGGCTACCAGACTACGAATATCGTCGAGGTTGGTCCGGTTGACCAAATTCCGAAGCCCTTGTTCCCGGCTTAAACCAGCACGTAGCTCCAGGTTTAGCAAGATAAATTCATCACCAAGATCGGGATGGCTTTGCTTGACTTCCTGCCCCACCCGGGAAATGGCTTGATCAAGCCCTAACCCCGCTTCTACGCATACGACCATCAAATCAAGCGCATCGGGAAACCCGTTCACTAAGCGTTCTTTGCGTTTAGTGATGGTACTACTCAACCACAGTTGAGGAAGGTAAAATCCCACCATCATGACACCAATCAGCACGATGGGGAAATACATTGGATCTTTTCCCTGCATCACCTCGGAACCAAAAACCAAAAAGGTCAGTCCCAACAGAACTGCCAGAAAGATCCGGGTTCCCAAGAAAACGACAATCGCTCGTGGGTTTCGATACCCTGCCGTCGCCAACAAAGCACGCAAACGAGAGGTGACGGCTTGATCCTTGGGCTTATTGACCTGGCCCAATCGTTCCAGGAGCTTCATCGCTTGATCTTTCAAGCTCGGTTTCTTGTCGTTTTTTTGCGCGGAACTCTGCGACAGCGACTGGCCCTTCGCCCGTATACCCCAGTCCTTAACCTTTTCCTGAGACTGCAAATAACTCCACGCACCCCAGCCGACAACGAGAATCCCAAAAAACACCAAAAGACTGATCAAGAATAATGGATCCATCATGCCATCCTTTTAGACTTTAATGTCGCACATATTTTTCATCACATAGGCTCCTACGAGCATTAACAGTCCTGAACCTAGAGCCATCATTTGACCCATTTCATCCTCAATCAAAATACGCATGTAGGCTTCATTCAAGAACCACAACAGAATGCTCATTACAATCGGCATGCAGAATAAAATAATCCCCGACATCCGGCCTTCGGCCGAAAGCGCTTTGACTCGACCAAGTAACTCAAATCGTTGTCGAATGAGTCGGGAAATCGCTTCAATGATTTCCGCTAAATTTCCACCCGTTTCTCGTTGGACGACCAAGGCCGTGACAAAGAACTTTAAATCGGTACTGAGCACCCGGCCATTTAAATTGTTCATCGCTTGAGGGACATCGATTCCAAACGAGATTTCCTCCACCGTCCGACTAAACTCCGGACCAATTGGATCAGCGAATTCATCCCCGATCATCTTCATACCCACGGAAAACGCATGCCCGGCCCGAAGTGCTCGAGCCATCAAATCCAGGGCTTCCGGCAATTGCCGTTCAAATTCTTTATATCGACGCTTCCGCTTCCGTTTAAAGTAAAGCCTAGGAAGAACCAGGCCAAAAAGACCGAGGCCAATGGCAGGAAACACCCCATAGTCCTTAAAGGTGGCGATCAGCAACCCTGCTGCTCCAAGCACCCCCGATAGGAGAAAAAACACGCCGATCGACATTTGACTGTTGGCTTGTTGGAGTAATTTCTCTATCCCCCCCAAATTCGTCATGGAAGCCAGCAAATTCTGAATCCACTCAATCTCGCTCATTTTCCGATTTCGAAAAATTCCAGGTGCTTCTGTGGTTTTCTGAAGATCCCCCGGTTTCCCCGATCCACCACGCAAGCGCCGCTTAAGATTCCGATTCTGGGGATTCACATATTGGTGGTAACAATAATAGGCTCCCTCGACAAATAGGATTATTGACAGAAATATTCCAATACTAATGGCCACGGTCATGATACGCCCTCCCAACAAGATGACGAATCAACAAGACGAACCCCCACCAATAAGGCCATCGTGAAAGTGGAACAATTGGGATAACGGCTATTAAACTTCATAAATTTTCTCGGGGTCGAAGATACTGGAATCACAAGCAATCCCTAATGATTTAAACCGTTCGACAAATTTCGGCCGCACTCCAGTTGCTCTAAATTGCCCATGCACCTTTCGTTCTTCATCAAGTCCGGTTTGTTGAAACAGAAATATTTCCTGGAGAGTAATTGTTTCGCCTTCCATCCCCACAATTTCCGACAAACTGGTCAGTTTCCGGGATCCATCCGACAAGCGAGTCATTTGGAGAATTACATCGATGGCAGAACTGATATAATGGCGAAGCGCCTTCGTGGCAAGATTCAACCCGGCCATGGCCACCAATGTTTCCACCCGCGTCAGACAGTCGCGTGGGGTATTGGCATGAATCGTGGTCAGGGATCCATCATGGCCCGTATTCATGGCTTGAAGCATGTCGAGACATTCCCCACTTCGCACCTCACCCATCACAATTCGATCCGGCCGCATTCGCAAACAATTTTTGACTAATTCCCGCTGTGTCACTTCTCCTCGCCCTTCCACGTTGGGAGGACGGGTTTCGAGCCGGACCACATGGTCCTGACGCAGTTGTAATTCCGCTGAATCCTCAATCGTCACAATGCGTTCGTCGGAGGGAATAAATCCTGACAGAATATTCAGAATGGTCGTTTTTCCGCAGCCCGTTCCTCCCGAGATCAAGATATTCAGTCTGGCTTCAACAATCCCGCGAAGAAGCTCCGCAATCTCGGGAGTAATGGAACGTTTGTCAACCAAATCCGAAATCTGCAACTTATCCTTGGAAAATTTTCGAATCGAAAGGGAAGATCCATTCAGGGCCAATGGCGGAATAATGGCATTCACCCGGGAACCATCCAGCAAACGAGCATCCACCATGGGCGACGATTCATCGATTCGTCGCCCAACGGCCGACACAATTTTTTCGATAATTTTCCGGAGATGCGCCTCATCACGAAACTTTACATCCGTCAATTGCAGTTTTCCCGCCCGCTCCACATAAATTTGATCGGCCCGGTTGACCAGAATATCGTTGACGGTTTGATCTTGGACCAACGGTTCAAGTGGGCCTAACCCCATGACTTCATGCTCAATGTCGGAAATCAGGGTTTCCCGTTCTTTCATGCTGAGAGGGATGGATTCCTTCTCCAACATTTCCTGGACGAGCTTAGTCAGCTCGACCTTGAGAAGATTGGTATCCAACTTCGCGACAACGGCCAGATCGAGTGTATCAATCACCTGGCGATGAAGTCGTTCCTTCAATGGACCCAGGTTTAATGCCCCAATGCCCGCCCCCGCACCCACTTCATCCCATTTTGTTTCGTACATAGACCGGCTTACCTCAATCACGTGAAAAAAATACTATTATGCCCCTGAAGGGGATGATTGGACATTTCGACTTTTAAAGGGATTCAACCACCCTGCTAACGATCCCTTGGTTGCCGGTTTTGTCGCCTGCCCGCCAAGCGAACTGGCCAGATCCCGATAGGACTGAGCCACTGCCGACCGGGGAGCCACATCGATCAACGGCTTTCCACTATTCACGGCTTGACTTGCTGAGGAATAATCGTTGGGGAGTAGCCAGAAGGCTTTTTGTTTCAAAATTTCTTCCGTCTCTTTCAACACGTCCTGTTCCGCCGATAAATATCGGTTCATCACTAACCGGAATTTTTCAGCAGGAAATCCTGAGCCACGCAACAATTCTAAAATTCGCTTCGTTCGATGAACCACGGGAACTATCAACGTGGAGGTCACCAAGATTAACGTCGCAAGCTCCAGTGCTTTTTTCGTCGTCAAATCCAACACATGTCCACAATCGAGGATGACATAGTCAAAACTGGATTGAAGAAGTCGAAGGGTCGCTTCCACACAATCCGGACTTAATCGACCTGTGCTGAGGTCGTCATACCCTGAAGGAAGCACTTGAATGCCCCATTCCGTTTTGGTAAGGACACGAATAAGAAACGCCTGGTCTAGTCGTGACAGATCGGTCGCAATATCCCGGAAACTATGGTTTGGCTGAAGATCAAGATACAAGGGAAGATCTCCACCATGCTGATTGACATCCACCAGTGCCACGGACGGATTGTTGGGTCCTTTTTTTATGGCGGCAGCCAAATTGACTGCGATACTGGTCGTTCCCACTCCACCTTTTCCCCCAAAAAATGCGAGAACCTTTCCCGGCGCTCGTTGTCCGTCACCCTGACGAACTGGAGCCGTGCTTCGCTCCACAAATCGCATAATCGCATCGCTCACGTCTTGCTTTTGGAGAGGTTGGGCTAAAAACTCTTTTGCTCCGGCACGCATGGCTTCCAATAATATATTTGACTCCAGCCGGGAAGCGGTAAGGAATATCTCCATCCCTTTATTCAATTTCATTATCTCTCGAATAAGGGAGAAAGTGTCCTCCGGATTCTCTTCAAGCTCCATAATCATGAGTGCAGGAACGCCGTGATCTTGACTCTCCTTAAGT
>JACDDF010000446.1 GCA_013817135.1 Nitrospirales bacterium | reverse complement strand
AGCCAATCCTCGAATGTGATTTTCAAGCTGAGAAATCTGTTCTTTGAGTTGACCTTTTCGCACCTGCAGAGCCGACCCCCGAGCCTCGTGTAACGCCCGCTGATTGGAGAGACTGCTGGCGATGGCAGGTTCCTGCCTCCCCCTGTCTTCCAACTCAGACGGATAGTGCAATTGAGCATGACCATCCCGTTCCCCAATCAATCGTACCTCTTGAGCCGCCAGCTCTTCCGATTCACTCGTAATCATGGAAAGATTAGCATGAACTACCGTATCGTCTAACTTCACGACTAAGTCACCGGCCTGGACTAAATCACCGCCCTCGACCAGAATCTCTTTGACAATACCTCCTTCCTGATGCTGAATCCGCTTGGCCTTTGTTTCCACGACAATCAAACCAGGGGCTATGACCGCTCCACCGATTTCTTCGACTGCGGCCCAGCCGCCAACACCTCCAACCAGGATCAAAATACTCAGGAGTCCCACGACTAAGTGTCGGTTGAGACTGGTAACAATATGCTGTCCAGTCTCACTCATAAGGCCCCCGCATGTAAGACGACAGAATCGTTCGAAGGGCTCAGGACCTGTGCCAACACATCCGCCTTTTTCCCAAAGGCCACCTGCTTCCCGTTTCGCAGATACAAGATTTGATCAACCGGCTCAATAGCGCTGGGACGATGAGCCACAACAATGGCAATACTCTTCCGAGCCCGCATACTGCGTATGGCTTCCCGAAGGGCCGCATCACCCTCCGCATCCAAATTGGAATTGGGTTCGTCCAGGACAAGTAAAAACGGGTTTTTGTACAACGCACGAGCTAATCCAATCCGCTGACACAATCCTGCCGAAAGCCGGCTCCCACTCTCGCCAATGACCGTGTCATACCCCTGAAGCAAAGCGGTGAGGATGGCATGAAGATTGGCTAACTGGGACGCGATAAGAATGTCTTCTGATGCTGGAGCCGGATCGAAACGCGAGATATTTTCCGCCACGGTTCCATCAAATAACTCGCCATCCTGTGGCAAATATCCAATAGCTCCCCCCAAGGTGGCCCGATCCCACTGGTTCAATTCGGCTCCGTCTAATCGCACCGATCCTTTGATGGCAGGCCAGACCCCGACAAGGGTACGAATGAGGCTGGTCTTACCAGATCCCGATGGTCCAATAATGCCTAACCCATCCCCGGCCTCCAAGTGGAAATGTATGCCTTGAACAAGAAGGGAACGGTCACCGGGAACCGCGATAGCTACATGTTGAACATCTAATGACCGGCGTGGGGAAGGTAATTGCATAACGGGGGGCTGATGATTCTGGACTCGAAGAGCCTCTGACAAGGCCTTGGCCCCTTGACGGGCGGCCAAAAACCCTCGCCAATGAGCCACGGCCTGCTCGACAGGGGACAAGGCTCTGGAGGTAATAATAGAAGCTGCAATCATGACTCCAGGGGAGATTTCTTGTTGAATAACCAACCAGGCTCCGAAACCCAGCACTCCGGACTGTAAGAGAAACCGGAAGGCTTTGATACTTGTGGAAAAATACGTGGCCCGGTCGATGGCTTGACGCTGGACCATCAGATAATCCCCATTATGGACATTCCACCGCCGGGTAAATGCTTCCAACATTCCCATAGCCGTCAACACTTCGGCATTACGACGCGTCGCGTTCACCATGGCTGCCCGCCGTGCAACAAAGGCGGCCACCGCTTGAGCCGGTTGTCGAGAAACGATCTCGTTCACCCCAATCAAAAGCGCGATGACGAAGGCCCCTGCCAAGGCCAACCAGCCCAAATAGGGATGAAAGAAAAAAATTATTCCCAGATAGATCGGCATCCAGGGCAAGTCAAAAATTGCAGACGGCCCTGGCCCCGATAAGAATTGTCGCACCGCATCTAAATCCCGCACCGAATCTCGTTCTCGAAGGTGATCACCAAACCGTGAAGACAGGAGGATATTGGCTTCTAAACATTTGGAAGACAAACGCGAATCCACCCACGCGGCAACTCGGGCAAGACAACGGGACCGGATCCCTTCGAGCAGCCCGAAAAAGAGATACAACCCTCCAACTAACCCCGACAACACCACAAGGGTGGGCAAGCTTCGGCTGGTCAGCACGCGATCATAAATTTGAAGCATGAAGAGCGGACCGGTCAGCATCAACATATTGATGACCAAGCTGATGAGGCCCACGACGAGAAAGGTCGTGGAACGAAGAGACAAGGCTTCGGCCACGGGGGAGGGCCCAGGCGTTCTCGGACCGGATGGTTTCATAGGCGCACTCACACAAACCGAAAATCATCCTGATGAAGATCCGTGGTAAGGACATTCTCAAGGGTGATGGAATTATTGGCATCAATGGTAATCACAGTATCCGTTCCATTTTGCGAGAGCGCCACCAGAATATCGTCAAAGGCATCAAACGCGTCATGGCCGGCACCGCTGACGTAGTAGTACGTATCACCGCCTTCTTTCCCATCCACAATATCGTCCCCGGCACTGGAGAGGAAAACATCCGGCTCGGCTGATCCGATGAGGGTATCCGACCCGCTAGTTCCCGGATACACGGAATGCTGCTGGATCATTGTCCGATCCCAGACCTCTCCATTCGCAAATGCGAGTTGCTCAATCCCTGTTTCCTGTGAGGAAAAATGATTCACAATCCTAAGGGTGTCTGAGCCTGCTACTACAATAATGTTGAGATCATTCCCCACCCGCTCTAATTGAACATCACCAGCAAGAAGGCCGACCAGCTCAATACGATCCTGGTCTCCTGACAGGCCTAAATCCTGGACGGTATCGTTTCCGTAACCGACTCCAAAGCGATAGGTATCGCTTCCCCCAAGACTTTGGAGGATATCATTGCCAATTTGAGCATCGAAGATGTCAGCATCAGCCGTTCCCACTAAGGTGTCATTCCCATTGGTTCCCACTAAAATAGTGCTCTGCCCGAACCCGGTTAAGGCTATTTCTTCCATCGTTTGGGCTGTCACGACGTGGCCATTAGAAAAAACAAACCGTTCGATAAGGCGAGTCGAGGAATAATACTGATCTTCGACGATGAGGGATTCCCCGGTATCTTGAATTTCGAGGCGGAGATCATCCCCAATGCGGGTAACCAGCAAATCATCCAGTAATAGGTTGCCCCCGAACTGAACGGTGTCAGGACCATTCGAAAAGATATTGGTATTATTATCTAACACCACGTCATGGCCTGAGCCACGGTCAAACATATAGATATCGCCACCGACTCCTCCTTCC
>JACDDF010000445.1 GCA_013817135.1 Nitrospirales bacterium | reverse complement strand
AAACACAGGTCCTCCGGTTTGATCCGACCGTGGTACGAGAGGCCATCGCCCGGGAACTCGCTCGGGGCGGACAGGTGTACTACGTGCACAATCGAGTGGAAACCATGGAGCAAACCGGAGCCTGGTTACAAGATCTGGTTCCGGAAGCACGGGTATTGATGGCACATGGCCAAATGAATGAACAATTGTTGGAACGTGTGATGTTACGATTTTTTCACCAGGAAGCCGATGTCCTGCTGGCCTCTGCCATCATTCAATCAGGGTTGGATATTCCAAGCGCGAACACCATCCTGGTTGAGCGGGCGGATTTATTCGGGCTTTCCCAGTTGTATCAACTTCGCGGACGTGTCGGGCGAAGCGGGCAACAAGCTTTTGCCTACCTCTTCATTCCAAACGAGGAAACCCTGAGTACAGATGCACAAAAACGCATGAATGCTATTCAAGAATTTGCGGAACTTGGCTCCGGGTTTCGGATCGCGGCCGCTGACCTTGAAATCCGTGGAGCGGGAAATTTACTCGGGAAACAACAGTCCGGCAATATCGCCGCCGTCGGGTTGGACCTGTACTTACAAATGGTGGAGCAGGCTGTTCAGCAGCTTAAGGGCCAGGAAATGGAGGAAGAATGGGAACCCACCCTTCAACTTGATGTCTCAGCCTTCATTCCCGAAGAATATGTGGAAGATGCCTCTCAGCGCCTTGGACTCTATAAACGGTTATCTGGGAGTGACCGGTTAGGGGATTTGGCCTTATTATACGGGGAGACGCTTGACCGGTTTGGATCGCCACCTGCCGCCATGGAACGACTCTTTGAAGTCATGCAAATCAAAGTGTTGGCCAAGGCCCTACAACTCGAGTATGTCGAAGTCCGTGGCGGGCTTATGAACGTGCGCTTTCATGAACGGGCCAAACTCCCGGAACAGGGAATCCGTGCGTTGATGGACAGCTGGAAAGATCGTCTGGACTGTCTTTCTCCTCGCGCCTATCGTTTTACCCTTCCCGAACAGGATTGGGCCTCCATGTACCCCAGGGCCAATACGATATTACAAGAACTCTATCAGTCGATGGCCAAAGAGGAAGTGAAAAGTTGACATGAAGGGCGTGCGCGTATGCGTGAGAGACTGCTCTTCACACACGCTCATCGTCTGGGTGATGGCGTGCCTTCTCTTCATTCCTGGGGTAGGCTTGGGTCTGACTGACCGGATTATTGCGGTGGTGAATAAAGAGGTGATTACCTGGTCCGATCTGGATAAGGAAATACAGGACGAGTACAAGCGCTTGACCGCCAAATATCACGGAGAGGAACTGGACCGCCGATACCACCAAAAACAACGAGAAGTCCTAAACAAACTAATAGATGATCGGCTCCAAATTCAAGAAGCCCAAGCCAAGGGGGTCACCGTCACCCAGGACGAGATCGATGAAGCCTTACGGCGAACTCCACTGCCACCCACCCAAACCGAAGAAGAATTCGGACATCAAATGCTCCTCAAAAAACTCTTTGACTTCGAGATTCGCCGGAACATTGTTGTCGAGGAGGAAGAAATCAAACGGTATTATGACGCCAACCCAACTCTGTTTCTCACATCCCCTCACTACCGACTCAAGCAATGCCTGATAGCCGGAAAGGAAGGAGTCGAACGCGAGCGAGCAAAGAACAAAGTCCAAACCATGTATGCCGCATGGACTCCGAATACCTCGTTAGAGGACCTCGCCACCAGTCGTTTCGAGCAAGTGCATGAATTGGGATGGGTGCGGGAAAACGAATTATTGGCCCCTCTGAGGCAGGTAGTCAAGGAACTGAAACCGGGACACATCTCGGCCCCCATTGAAACCCCCTTAGGATTTCACCTCGTCATGGTGGAAGAAATTCAACAACCCCAACCGCTCCCACTTGAAGCCGTGGAACGGGATATCCGTGGGATGCTTACCAAGCAACGATCCGAGGAAGCATATCGGAATTGGCTTGCCGATATAAAACAAAAAGCCTTCATCGATGTGAGGCTTAAATAGTGGTTTTCATTTCACCGCTGATGGCTCAAGACCTTCTCCCATCACGAATCCCCATCATTCTCCATCCTACACCTGGTCAAAGCGCCGATAGGTCTTTTGGGCCAGATTGTAAATCTCAATAAACCCTGCAGACGCATTCTGGTTGAAACTCGCATCCTTATTAAAAGTGGCCAAATTGGCATCAAATAAGGAATAGGGGGATTTCATCGCGACCACATCAGCTTTTCCTTTAAACAACTTTACTTTCACCGTTCCCTTCACACGCTGGTTGGCGGAATCCTGAAAAGCATGGATGGCATCCATTGACGGATCAAACCATTTGGCGCCATAACAGGTGTACGCCCACTTTTCATCAATGAATTTTTTCAGTTCGTTTAAGTCACGGGTATTGACGAGTTTTTCCAGATTAAAATGCGCTTTGATGAGAATTTCCGCTCCCGGAGCTTCATACACACCCCGAACCTTCAATCCGACTAATCGGTCCTCCGTCAAATGCACAATACCGACCCCATGCCTTGCCCCTACAGCATTGGCGCGTTCAATGACCTGGCAAAGAGACAGATCCTCACCATTGATTGAACAAGGGATTCCTTTGTTGAACCCAACTTCGATAATTTCCGGTTCATCCGGTGCCTGTTCCGGGGGAATGCACACCTGCAGAAACTTCCGTAAATCAGGAATGCAGGCCGGGTCCTCAATATCCCCTCCCTCATTGGTCGAGCCCCACATATTGTCATCATGGGAATACAGGTATTCTTTATTTTGTTTTATGGGGATATCGTGTTGTTTGGCATAATCGATCTGTTCATCACGGCCCATACTCCATTCCCGAACAGGAGCGATCACTTTCATCGTGGCATCCAATGTCGTGATGTAATTTTCAAAGCGAACCTGGTCATTCCCTTTTCCGGTTGAGCCGTGAGCAATGACCTTGATTCCCCGCTCTTTGGCCACACGAACGGCAATTTCAGAAAGCGTCACTCGGGCAAGGGGAGTCGAGAGAGGATATCCCCCTTGGTAATCCGCATTGGCTTTAATCGCCCGAGACAGCAGTTTTTCAGCAAATTCTTCCCTGGCGTCAATGACCACCGCCTCCTCGGCACCGAGCTTGATCGCCTTTGCTTTGACCGCTTCAAGGTCCTCATGTAATTGGCCCACATCGACAGTCAGGGCTACGATGGAACAGGCATAGGCTTCCTGAATCCATTTGAGCATAATGGAGGTATCCAGCCCTCCGGAGTAAA
>JACDDF010000444.1 GCA_013817135.1 Nitrospirales bacterium | reverse complement strand
TTCCATAACCACCTCGGTGGTTGGACCGACTTCCACGACTCCATTCTTGACTAAATAGGCACCAAGCGCGCCACTTGCGCTGCCGGTCGCAGGGTCCTCGGAAATACCAATTGGATCGGCGAACATTCTAGTGTGAACAGTGGCGCTTTCCTCCACTGTCATCGTCGTAAAGATCATAATTCCATTGGCCCCAAAGCGAGCACAAATCTCAAGAACTTCAGAATGATCAACCTCCATGGATTTTGCGGCCGTCAGGCTTCGAATAGGCACAATGAGCACCGGCAATCCTGTCGAGACCACTTCAACAGGGGAAATTGTGTCGGCAATGAGCGATCTGTGAATTCCCAAAGCCTTGGCAATATCATACATAGCTTCCGCCTTTGTGATGACATCTATAAATTGCGGAGAGGGTTGCGACATGATGACCTGTTCAATTTGTCCCTTCAGGACAATAAGGTCAAGCGCATACAAACCTAGGGTACATTCATAAAAAATTTTCGTCACGGGCTCCTGCAAGGCAAGATGCTTTGTTGTTCCGAGAACATAGAATGTCCCCAAAATAGGATGGCCCGCAAACGGAATTTCTTGAAGAGGGGTAAATATTCTGACCTTGGCGGCAGCCTTGGGATCGGTAGGCGGTAAGACAAACACCGTTTCAGACAAATTCATTTCACGCGCAATTTGTTGAAACTCCCGTTCGCTAAGCTCTCCGGCGGAGGGAAACACAGCTAAAGGATTCCCGCCAAATGGCTCACTTGTGAATACATCAACCTGATAAAATTGGAGCCAGTTTTTGGAAGAATCCATAATCAGCTAGAGAAACATTTCAGGACAGATTAGAAACATGTCACACGAATTTCAAATCCACAAAACCAAACATGGCATTACATTTTGTAGGGCACTTTACTGCCCTCCCGTGACCATGCATTCTTCATACACTCGTTGCCAGTCAGGAACGCCTCTGCCCCCTAATCTCGCATTAGTCATTTATTCACATCTAAAGGAATCATTTTCATTTTTCTGAAGATTGAATGTCTCTTGGCTTTCCAGATTTCCGGAACACCCCATAACCTCAAATAGCACCCAAAAAAAGAAAAGCTCTCTCACTCTTTTCCTCGGCATAACCTCAGAACTTTTGATTTGTCCGGTAGGTTCTGACCACCTACCCTCCCATCAATTCCCTTTAGAAATCTTTCAGACAATTTACACTATGGACGCGATCGCTTCATATGAACGAGCCAAGGGATTACGAACATAGTCCTCCACATAGTTTTGTAATGACCCATTTCGATACAATCGATTATTGGCAAACTTAGTACTAATTTTTGGCAGAATCCTCACTTTCACGCCGGTCTTACTTACAAAGTCGTCAAGGTGAACCCCGGCAATATCACGACCAGGACCTCTTCCTGACTCCACAATACATTGAGGGACATAGATATATTTCTCCTTCGTCAATCGTTTGGCAATGTCATTCAGCGTCAGCAAGACCGTACAATCAGAATCTCCTCCAAGCGTGGCATTCGGAACAGAGAGGAACCTGGCTCGATTTTTCCTGAACATGGCTAAAATCCGATACACACTACCCGCCATGACAATTGGATCACGCTTCTCTAATTCCAAAGAATCAAAGAGACTTATAATACGCTTTCGATTCAAAAAAGCCGTTACATAGGCTTCCGTATGAATTGTCGTAAAGTTTGGAAGGCCCGCATCGTATATTTTTTCCGCCTCAACAGCAAGATATTTTCTACCTTGACGCATCACCCGACTTGTTTCCTCTTGAATCCCGCCCACCGGCGTCAAACATCCCATCCACAGTACACACCGAGAATTGATCCGGGAAATCGTTTTCGCATCTTCGGACATCGTATTTTTATCAAAGGCATAAAAGTTTGCTGAAGAAACCGCAGGGCCATCCAAGACCTTCATCAGATGTTTAACGGATGGAGCATGCGGCATCAGTTTTTGTCGATACTCCCCAAGGGTAATGACGGATAACTCGAAATTTATTCTCCCGGGATATTGCTCGACCAACCGATGAATCTTGGGAACATGGACAAACCCGACCGTAAAAAATTGAATATTTTTATCGGTGAATTTCAAGAAATCTTCGATCCACTCCATGGCTTTGGGATGAAGGAATAAATCGGTCCATTCCATGTATTCATTACCACCGAGGCACCAGAACTGAAGAGGATCCGTTGGCATGGAGCTAATATAATTCAAAATGAACTGCCAGTCCTCCTTGGACGTTTTTGGTGGGTCCAGCGTTTCTCGGTAAGAATGGTCTAATTCATAACAAAACGCACATTTGACAGGACATTCTTTCCCTAAGCTCAATGGAATTTTCCCTGCATCCATTTCCCGCTTCAACACATCGTGGTAATCGTGTCTGGCAAATAACTTCGGAGCTTCTAATATTGGGAGTTCACGCAACATCGTCAACACTTTCTAAGAAAAAGACCGACTCTGAGTTAGCCTGAAATCCAATTGACAGTACCACTGCTCCTTTGAAACACTTGAGAATATCAATCAGGCTGCTGGGCATTATGAAACCTTCTGATGGAAAATTCATGATCTCCTCAAGCGATTCAAATTCTATGACCCTAGAACACGCACTACTTCTCTTGAATCTAACCGAGCCATTTTCGGATGATGCCTTACAGCAACGGTATGAAGAAGCCAGGCGAGTCTGGTACCCCTCACGTTACGCAGGCCTCACCAATAATCCAGCGAAATATATGGAAATGTACAAAAAGGGAGAGACCAAAACTAAGGAAATTCATGCAGCCTATCAAATTCTATCCGATCATCTGCTGAATAGCCGTCCTTCTCCACAAAAAGACAATCACGGAGCAGCATGACTGACCACCCGGGACATTCCAGGCTCACCTTTTGAATTTTTCTCGGAAGGCGCATGAGACACAGGCCAGGTAATGAGCCCTTGAACCCCCTCAGTTCGTGGTTCATCCTGCCCGGCTTTCATCGCATAGATCTGAGGCAAGTAATTGGTCCCGAATTTAGAAATATAGAGAAATACATGTTCACGAGCATTGACTCTAACAGCCCATGGCTCAAAGTCCTTCTGATAAAATTCCTCTGCCAATTGCATCGCCTCCAAACAAGTGATTCCACCAGGTTCTTTAAGCGTGTAATAGTAATCGAGAGGCATATCATACTCTTCCTGCTTATGAATGGTGATCCCAAACTTATCTGGATTCCGAACCATTGGTGTATGCCGGTAGGCCACAAAATAGAAT
>JACDDF010000443.1 GCA_013817135.1 Nitrospirales bacterium | reverse complement strand
CGGCGGACCGTTTCTCGCAACACGCGTCTCGCCCGCTAATGCGCGCAGTCTCAAGCGATTGGCCCGCAAGGCGGTATACCATGAGATGGCCAGAATGGTCTCTATTGCTGATAGCGCACGGAAGAAACAGGGGTTGATTCTTATTGTCACAGCCGGCACCTCCGACATCCCAGTGGCCGAAGAGGCCAAAGTCACCGCCGAGGTCATGGGAAGTCGTGTGCAGACACTCTATGATGTTGGCGTCGCAGGCTTACATCGGCTCTTGGATCGTCAAGAGAGTCTTCATCAGGCACGGGTCGTCGTTGTCGTGGCAGGAATGGATGGGGTGTTGCCCAGCGTGGTTGGAGGGTTGGTCGATCGCCCGATTGTCGCCGTGCCCACCAGCCAGGGCTACGGAGCAAATTTTGGCGGGCTGGCCCCTCTCCTAACGATGCTGAATGCCTGCTCATCGGGAATCGGCGTGGTAAATATCGATAACGGGTTTGGAGCAGGCTGTCTGGCACACCGCATTAATATTAACGGGCAAGGGGAATCTCCACCTCAGACGTAGGTAACTCAGGCATTGGCTCGTTCAAAGGTTCCGACATTGGTGTCTCTCGCATTTCAGGGATCGTTCCCTCGTCTTTCTCCCCTGGTTCAACGCTTTCAACCTCGGACCCGGAACCACCGGCCTCTTCAGACTGAAGAACACCCGTACTGTCCATGAGGGCCTCTTCCTCTGGAACTACCGGATCGTCGGAAGACTTCAAGCCTTCCTCCGTGACCGGGCCATTCTCTTCAATACTCTCTCCCTCACGGAGAATCTCAAGTTCTTCGGGAATATCCGGTTCCGGAGGAAGGGGAGGCAACACTTCACCCACATACGCCAACGCTTCGAGTGTCCCGTGAACCCGACGTGAGACGATCTTCGTACGGGGGCCATTCCCCTCATCCTCCATCAACTTGGCCTGGAGTTCATAAAAGTACGAGCCATCAGCCACGAGTTGATGGTATTGATCCTTCCCATCCCAGACCAACTCCACCGGAACGGTGAGATTCCCCCTTTTCGGCTCCAGTTCGTCCACCAACAAACGTAGTGCGACAAAACTCATGGAGCGCCGCGTCGGTGAGGTGATCATGGCAGACACTTCAAGCACATTGGCTCCACGTAATGATGACGGCAACTCCACGAGCAGGGTCAACTTCAACCCACTTTTCCCAATGATAAAGGGATCAGGAGAAACCACTACATCAGAAATTTTCACGGGGGAAGTCGCCGGTCCTTTATTTGGTTTTGCAACAACCTGTTGGGAAAAGGCTAAACCTACAAATAGACTCAAGCAAAAAATTTGCAGTGTTTTCAGAGAAATCTTAAATAAACGAGGCATCTGTTTCCTTACTGGTAAAAAGGTCAACTCCATTGATCAGTCAATGTCCGATGAATCCCGGGCGAAGCCAGAATGAAGCAAGCCATGCGAAACCATATTATTCGGAGGATAAGAAAGGGTCTCTCAAAAATTTGTGATCTCCAAACTTAGCTGATCGGTTTTGAGGACATCCCTCTTATTGTGCCAAACATTTCCCCTTCAGACCAATAAAATTTAAGAAAATTGGTAGTAAAATTTTCCTTGCCAGAAGAAGGCGGAAATGCCTTGGTCAATAAGATTTCATTTAGCCATAGGGATGAAAGGAACCAACATAAGAGTTTTCAGTTATTGAATTGCTTTTGAGAAAGCCGCCAAATGAGAAAAAGTGGTTTTAGAAATATTCATAGCCAGGTAATTGCCAGCTTTGGACAATCCCCCTGGATATATTCCTTGTATTACGTGGGCCTTTGGTAAGTCCTTCAGTCTATTTCCTCCTCCTGACCTAAGACAACTTTCGTAATACCATAAGGGAGGTCCCGCATTAATTAGTGAAAACCACTTGGGGATTCAAAGGTATTGTTTTGGAATGCAACCCAAAGGTTAAGGAGGTATGAAAAGAGATGAAGAAGGGGCACGGGATACCAACGCTAGTCTTTTTAGTGGGATTGTTTCTTCTCGGATCCTTTATGTCAGAAAATGTTCCCGTTACAAAGAAAGGTTTCGATGCAGGATTTACCGTTGTGGTTTTTTTAGGGCTCCCGTCTGCCGTTTCTTTTCTATTTATGGAATTCGTTCACTGCGGTTCCGATTATGGTTTCCCCCTACACTGATCTTGGGCACCATGTTGTTTTTTATGCTCTTTCAAGGACCTGACCATCTCTCCTCTTGGGGTAAATTATCTATGCACTTAGGTAATACTTTTGGAAAACGGTGGTATGTGGCTACCTATCCTGCATATGGGGTTTTGTTTTCCCTTCATCACTATTTACTACCCAGACGGAAATAAGAGACAGGCATATTCCCAATTGAATTGATCATTCCTTTTCGAAAAAAAGAAAACCATGAAAAAGCCAAAAGAAGATTATCCAAGATCCGATAAATTCCTTGACCGCTGCCTCTTATACTCTGCTTTGCTAGGGTTAGTGACCGTCATATCTCCAAATATTGCATTAATGTTTCTTTATACCTTTATTCTTGCACCCATAGGCTTCCTCCTCATATTTGCCCCTCCTCTTTTTTGCTTACTTCTTCCCATTCGGATCTTGAAGGCGTTCTTCCCCCACATTCACTATGTTGTTCATAGCATTTTGATTATTGGTCTTTTTATTGCTATTCCCAAGGTTCTAAATAACCCTATTGATAATAGGGTCTCAAGCTTACGCGAAATGGACAATGTGGCGACAACAAAACTCTCCCTCCCACGATCGGTCGCCCTCATTGAACAAAACATTGGGTATAGTCATACCTAAATTGAGCGATTCTCTTTTAATCCGCCAGCTTTTGGAGCTGCATGCTGGTTGGAACGGCACAGAGAGCCGCGAGGCTCTCGAGTGTGGAAGGTCTACGCACTGAGGGGAGCGCAAATCGTGGAGATTACAGGCCTAGAAGCTGTTTCGGCCAGAATTTGGACAAACGGGTGGACTGGATTGATGGACAGGGAGGGTCTGAAACTGATGACGTCGTTAGATAGCGCGAATGGGTGGCGGCGATTGACACCGGGCCCAGAGCTGCGCGCATTGCAGCGTGTCCATCACCGATTGGGTGACTTTCAGGATGACTTGCCGCCCTGTCCAGACCACCTTGGCCGCGATGTCGATCACCACCCGGCGCACCGTCGTGGCGTAACTGGTGATCGGCAGCACCTCGCCCAACACATCTTCCTTGAAGGTCTCCGAGAGGAAGAAGGCGATCAGCATCCCGT
>JACDDF010000442.1 GCA_013817135.1 Nitrospirales bacterium | reverse complement strand
GACTTGGGGTGCAAGAATTGATGAGCGATTGGGTAAACCAAATCCGCGTGTAAGACCATTTGTCATCCGCCACTAGCGACCGAACGCGCAGCTCGAATGGAAAAAAACCTGAGCCCCGTCATATAGCAGCAGACTAATTGATTAATCACCACGGATCCGATGGGTGCGATGAAAACTCAATCCATTTCAAGTTGGAAGTCATGGAAGGGAGAGATTGGGCGTCTTCGTGACCAAGATTCGAATGAGAATAATAAAGAAGAGTATGTCTCACCTCTATTGTTTCGTGGGCATAAATGCGCCAGCTGGCGGCTTGAGTCTACCTTTGAAAGAAGAGGCGCAGAGTTTCCAGCTATGGAAGAGTATGGGGATACTCTTAAAGAAACAAAAAATGCATTTGAATCGTATACTGGACATAAGTGGGATACTATTTTTATGCACAGGGAGTCACCTTCACCGCCCGTAGATTTTGAGTTCATGGTTTATCTTCGCCACCATGGATTTCCCACACCCATCTTAGATTGGACTAGATCACCATATGTGGCTTCTTTTTTCGCTTTTCAAGAGCATGGCCAAGAGCAAGAAATCGCAATTTACTCATTTCGGGAATATCGTGATGGCGGAAAGGGGGGATTTACGGGAGAATCAAGCATTGTCGGATGTGGCCCAAACCTCAAAACTCACCGACGGCATTATGTGCAACAGTCTGAATATACTTTCTGCAGAAAGAAAGTTGAAAATAAGTGGTATTACAGTAGTCACGAGGATGCGTTGAGATTCACCAATGGCAAACAGGATGTGGCAACAAAGTATGTTCTACCGTCATGCATTAGAAATGAGGCACTCGCTGATCTGGATTCAATGAACATTAATGCTTATTCCTTATTTGGATCAGAGGAAGGGTTGGCAGAGATGATAGCCAACAGGACCTATGGATATATGATTCCTAACAAACCGCTTTAATTGGTGGTCTGCAAGCGCCGCTGAACAGAGTCCAGGGCTGGAACTACTCATCCACCGCCTGGGTCGAACAAAATTCTATGGCCATACCTAGTTTGAAGGAAGCAGAGGCTTCAGGTATTTTCCCGTGATGGAAGTTGGGGTATTGGCAATCTCCTCCGCCGAGCCTTGGGCGTTATTGATGAGTATTTTGAATATGGAGCATAAAAACCATATTGAAAAAATGTAGTCTGGTCATACTATCGTGACCACATTAGGGATAACTATACGAAAAGAGGCATTGATGAAGACTACACCTGTCTCGGAATTGAGGGCGACTTTAAGTGAGCAATTGGCCAGAGTGAAGGCGGGAGAAGAGGTGGTGGTCACCGAGCGGGGGAGGCCGATAGCGAAAATTGTCCCTTTCTCAAGTGAAACCATGTGGCTCTCCGCCCATATGTCCGAATTGGCTAGAAATGGGCTGATCCGTCTGGGGACTGGGAAAATTTCAAAAGATATCTGGAAACTTCCTCGACCGATTGATAAGCGAGGCCAGGCCTTAAAGGCCCTGTTGGATGAACGGGAACAGGGGAGATGAAGTTTTGGGATACTTCGGCACTCCTGCCCTTATGTGTGAAAGAACCTCAAACCGTGAAGATTCAGGACCTTGTCCAGCAAGATGGTGATCTGGTTGTCTGTTGGGGGGCATTGATTGAAGGCTATTCGGCATTGGCTCGTCTTCGACGGGAACAGGTTCCGACGAGTGCGGAAGAACTGCAATCACGACAAATGTTCCTGCGGTTGAGCAGCCAATGGACGGAAGTCAGACCTAGTAACCTCGTTCGCGACCAAGCCTCGCGTGTCCTGCTTCTTCCAGTCCGCTGGACGGTATATGAACCCATGCAAGGACGGGTGATAGGCGGATCCGCATAAGAACCCACAGTAAATAGACCCATATCACAACTCATTGAAATGGCAACGATAATGTCGTTATTTTTAGAAAATTAGATGGCGTGTTATACGGGCAGAAATGGGCAGGTCTGGCTCCTATGCGGATCCGCCTAAACATTGTTAGAGGTTGCAAACGAACATGACCTATTTCATCGATTTGTTTTCGCCCGAGACGTACGAGGCATTCACGCGCTCGACCCAGGGCTTGTCGGGCTTTCGAATGCGACACCAGGGTATGGCCGAACGGATCAAGCCGGGTGACCTGTTAGTCTGTTATGTGACAAGGGTTTCTCGTTGGTGCGGACTACTCGAAATTGTCGAAGGGCCTTTCATCGATAACACCCCGATTTTTCTCCCAGAAAATGATCCCTTCGTGGTGAGATTTAAGGTCAAGCCGAAGGTCTGGCTTCCGCTCGATCAGTCGCTGCCCATCCACGAAACCTCGGTTTGGAATGGTCTGTCGTTCACTCGCACCCTTGAGAAAGGTTCGATCGCTTGGACCGGAAAAGTCCGTGGCAGCTTGGTGAAACTTGACGAAAAGGACGGCAAGTTCCTTGCTGACGCTTTGCTGGCACAAACAGAGCAAGCGAAGACTTACCCCCTTGATGACGCTGATCGCAAGAAGCTGACAACGCACACCGTAAACCGACCGGACAAAGTCGTCACGGTCTCAGTACCGGAAGACACGGCATCGACTGAGGATGTATCCGCACCTCAAGAGGCGGCGGCAAGAGAGTCCATTCAGTTCCAATCACTCATTGCTCAGATCGGCGCTCGCATGGGCATGTCGATTTGGATTCCTCGGAATGACCGGGCGGGCGTCCTCAAGGAGTGGAAGAAAGAACCTCAGCCACTGTTAGAGCGTCTGCCGCTCAATTACGACGACACCACACTTCGAACAATTGAACAGATAGATGTGATCTGGCTGCGAGGGCGTTCAATCGTTCGCGCTTTTGAAGTTGAGCATACGACTGCGGTTTACTCTGGCATCCTCCGAATGGCAGATCTTCTTGCGCTCCAGCCAAACATGGACATCAAGCTCCACATCGTTGCCCCTGTCGCCAAGCGAGACAAGGTCTTCCAGGAAATTCGTCGCCCGGTTTTCTCGCTCTTAGAGAGGGGACCTCTCGCAGAAAGCTGTACGTACTTGTCGTATGACAGCCTCCGCGAACTGGCTGACCAAAAGCATCTGTCCCACCTTTCGGACACAGTTCTTGATGAATATGCCGAGGAGGCAGAGTGAAGGCGACGTCTAACCCCTCATTGCACCGGACCGCCTTCGGCGCCGCTGAACTCAAACGTTAGTTTGGAACGAGTAGAGTTTTCAGATATTTTCCCGTGATGGATTTTGAATTCTTAGCGATGTCTTCTGGAGTGTCTTGGG
>JACDDF010000441.1 GCA_013817135.1 Nitrospirales bacterium | reverse complement strand
GTTCAAGGATCCGGAGCTCCGCCAACCCAATGAGAGTCTGTTTTATTTTCTCTACGTCAGCGCGATACCCTGACTTCTCTTTGACCTGCCAAGTCTTTTCCTCACGCATCAGCGTCACGGTCTGATCCTTGGTTTCCACAACCACTTCGCTCACATCATTCACCACCGACAATAGTCGTGGGAACAACCGTTCACCACTGTTTGGCAATTGGGAGACCGGCTCTTGATTCACGAAAACAGCCACCACAATACCCACAATAGTTATGGCGGCTAAGATACCTAGTGTTTTGGCTTTCATTCGCTTCCCTTAATATTCTTGAATAGTCTGATGCGGCCTTCTGATGATCGGCAACTGAGCGACTTAGGCTTTTGGCCGCTTCTTCCTGATCCCGGAGGAACTGATCCACACACCCGCTATACCAATCAACAATGGCACAAGCCCGATATTGATAAATTTCACCCAACTCTCCACACTCTCAATATTTTTGCCAAGCTCATGCTGCACGCCTCTTAATTCCTTGCGAACCTGAAGCAATTCCTTGCGAAATTTCCCCATGGCCTCCTCTTGTTCCACACTCAGGATCATGGCATTTCCTTCAGGCTTTTGACTCTGCAGTTCTTGAATTTTTCGTTCCGTGGCCTTGAGCTGTTCCTGGAGCACTTGCTCCTTTTGCCGGAACTCCTGCTCGGCTTCTTGTTGCAACACTCGCAGAAGTGTGAATGGCCGGGAATATCCGGCGCGGCTTCTGACACTAATGAGATCATTGCTTCCCGTCAGATTATCCAAGGCATTTGTGACAAACGTGCCATTGCCCGAGTTGGGAATACCAATCCGTTGCCCGAAGAAATTTTGAACTTGAACCCAAAACCGGTCCTGCAAGATATCCGTATCTGCCACCACTATCACGTTGATAGGCTCCTTCGATCCCGCAAGGTGGTCTTTGGTCTGGCTTTCGGCTTCTGGAACCGTTTCCGGAGTCTCATCCTTGTTCGGCGCCTCTTTTGGTTTTCCCTCAGGAAAAGCCGTTTTCACGGTTCCGGTCACTCTGGCGGCCACGATAAACTTCTCTCCTTCGGGACGATAACTGTTGAGTAATCCAGCGACATCCGGCATGGCTGACAAGCGGGATGCCTCAATCTGCATCGCGGCTTCATCCGATTGGATGAGCGGCTCGATTGTGGTCCCGGTCTCCCCTTTCTTTCGAATGATTCCTGCTGATGCCACCGTGATCGACGGCACTTGAGCCGTCACGATATCCTTGTCACTGAAATGCTCCTGACGGAAATCAATCCAGACGGGGTAATCCACCACCTGTAGCCGGCTTTGCTGTTGAACTTGCACTTTTTTGGCCAATGGCAAATCTCCCAACACTTGCCCTTTCACCAGTTCAAGACCCCAGGCTTCGAACAATTTTGGCATATTCGAATCCCGGGAACCGCCTCCTCCCATCGGGTTCATGGGATTGCCACCTCCACTATCCGATTCGGCAAGAGGGTCAACAAAAATCATGGCGTGCCCGCCTCCCAAGACATATTGATCGATCGCATAGAGGGTCGCCTCACTCAGCGATTTAGGATGCACAATCATTAAGACACTAATCTCTTCAGGAATGGCTACCGCCGTCGGTTCAATTTTCTTCACTTCAAACATTTGTTCGATGTGAGAGAGTATGAGCCAGGGTTGGCTGCCTCCTTGTTGTGGCATAAACGGCATGCTTCCACTCCCATCAATGGGTAGCGTACTCAACAGACCAAGTACCTTTTTCTTGGGATTTGCCAGCGTGTGAATCATCTTCGTCAGATCATATTCCAAAAACTCTTCTCGCTCAGGTTGGAAAAAGGAAATCACTTCCAACTCATCGGTGGAACTGGTTCCGGCCAATCCAAAGTAAAACTGGCGACTGCCATTGTCCAAGGGGATACCCTGTAGACCATAAGCCACAGCTCGATCCTCTTCCTCGGAAAACGGCTCCGGGTCCGTCACCTGCACAAACAGCTGACCGCCCGCAACTTGCGCGTATTCCTCTAACATTTCTTCGACGCGGGTTGCGTAACTTTTAATACCCGGCAAGCCCGTCGCCAGGGTTTTGGAGAGATAAAACCGAAGAGTAACGGGTTCGCTCAAACCCTTAAGAACATTTCTGGTGCCATCGGACAGCGTATACAGATCATGTTCCGTCAGATCGAACCGTGCGGAACTGAAGGCCGCGTCACTCATCATATTGAAGGCACCGAACAGGATGGCGGCCATGATGAGACCGCTTCCTGTGAGTACTTTTTTATTCATCATCGCTCCTCATTGGCAAAATTTCACACCAGACCCTTCAATCCGTCGCTTTACGATTCAGCCTTTTTCATATCAATGACCGTGGCCGTCGCAAATAGCCAAAATGCAATCAGCGACAGAAAAAAGAGGATATCCCGTAAATCCAGGACACCTTTGCTGATCGATTGGAAATGCGTCAAAAAGCTAAATGAGCTAATGGCATTCAGCAGAAATTGTGGCGCCCACCCGCTGAATAGTTCCAGAACGAGAGGGAAACCACTTAAGATAAACCCCAAGGAAATGACGACGCTAACCACAAAGGCAATCACCTGGTTTTTTGTGAGAGCGGAGATGCAGGAGCCGATGGCTAAAAATCCCCCGGCCATCAGCAGACTACCGAGATAGCTGGCAAGGATGACACCATTATCCGGGTCGCCCAACAGATTCACCGTGAGCCACATGGGAAAGGTCAGGGCCAAGGCGATTCCTGTGAAACACCATGCGGCCAGAAACTTCCCTGCGACGGCTTCCCACATCGTAACTGGCAGGGTCAGTAACAGTTCAATTGTCCCGGAACGACGTTCTTCCGCCCATAAGCGCATCGCCAACGCAGGGATCAACACGAGATAGAGCCAGGGGTGAAAATCAAAAAACGGCACCAAGTCGGCCTGACCCCGTGCAAAGTAATTCCCCAGATAAAATGTGAAGGCCCCACTAAGTAACAAAAATATGACTATGAAGACCGCCGCGATCGGCGTGGCAAAATACCCCGCCAATTCCCGTTGAAAAATCACTCCAATTCGTCCCACAATTCCTCCTTCACTCTCGAATTTTCTTTCAGCTACTCTCTTCTAAATTTCATTAGTTTCTCATAGACGCATGAAGATAGGATCCCGGTGGTTTGAGAATGTCTTGTCGAAGCATCCCATCTGTCCATAGTTTGCCGCCTTCCAGAACTATCGCTTATTACGAGATCGTCTGCTTGGGAGTCGTCAGCAAACGAAACAC
>JACDDF010000440.1 GCA_013817135.1 Nitrospirales bacterium | reverse complement strand
TCGGTCGGATACTTGATGTCTGCGGGCACACAGGTGGCATCCACGAGCAGCTGGCCTTTCGGGGGCGAGGACTCGCCTGCTCCCTGCTCTTCGCTTGGGTCATCTTCCGTTGGCTGCGCATCGACGGCCCGCCGAGCGAGAGCTTCATTGATGTTCGTCAAGCGTTGTTGGCTAAACCGTTTCCTGAACGTGGTCAGCAGGGAATGATGAAAGGGAGTCTCCTCTTGATACGCCATGAGGCCCAAAAAATACTGCAGATAGGGGTTTTCGGCAATCTGTTCCACCAGTTCACGGTCCGTCACGCCGAGGCGCTCTTGTAAGATGAGGGCCCCCAGAGCAAGTCGCGAGGCCTTCGCAGGAGCCCCCCTATCCTCTTTGGAAAACTGCTGCGCGTCGTTCGTTTCAACTTCTGCCCACGGGATTTGTTGTGCCAGCATCACCCAACGGTTGTTACTGCGCAGTTTCCCACAAAGGGCAGAACAAAATCTTCAAAGGCGAGCTGATTCACCTGGGGTTTCCGATACATGGGGTCTCCTGGTGCAAGCTTTTGGGGAAGAGCAGGGGTATTCCGGTGCACGTCGCCCCTGTTCTTACATGCAGAAGGTCCCTCCAATCAACGGGTGGCCATTTTTTCAGCAGGCCCTAGGTAGACTCCACGACCACGCCCTGTAGTTCGGCCTGAAACGGCGCCAGCTGTTGAAGAATAGTTTCCAGTTTATTGGGTAAGCGTTTCTGATACCGCACCTGATCCTCGTCATCCAGCACCACGACCACACTGTTGTTGGCATGCAAGTCAATGCCGCCGTACAATTCCTTCATGGCTCCTCCTTTGGGTTGGAAAGGTGGAAAGATGTTGGGACACTCTTCTCACTGTACCGCCCACTCGAGGAGCCTGCTAGATGTATATCAGGTCTTCCAAGCATGCATCTTTCAAGTCGAGACCCTTTGAGCTGGTCCGGCCGTGTCAGCACCCATGTCTGCTTTCCTGCGAAAGAATGACTTAAATCCAAAAAAGGAACCGGTGCCTTCTTAATATCTTTTTGTGCCGAGGTTCGTCCCGGCAGCACAAAACATGACATCGATACCATCTTTCAATAACTCCAATGATTCAGTCCCTCCTTCCTTCACTAAGCTCCCGTGGCCTTGTGGCGAGGCCAAGTCGTGCAGCCGATTTCGGAGGAAGGCGCGCATTGTTTGAGCGTAGCGAGTTTGCGCGCCGCCGAAGTCGGCAAAGGACGCAGGGCACCAGAAGGGCCACGCCACGGCCACCATGGTTTTGGGTCCTTTTGCCGAAACAAAAGGACCTCGCCTGCCGGGGCGAAACCCGGCAATACCAATAACCCCTTGGACACTAAAATTTGTTCAACACGTGCCCCATGTTCCAACAGTTGTTGAAGAGGGAAAACCCAAGATGGATTCCCGATAACAACTGTCGGGAATGACAGAGAAGGCACTACGTTTGTGAAATGGCTTTTTGAGCCACGCTGAGGCGGGGAAGACGGGCACTCAGTTCAAACAGACTATTCGGCAGTGAGTATATTGCCATGAAAATTGGAGTCACCCATTCGCAGGCATCTGTCTCGCCCTTCTTGTCAGGGTAGTCGAATTGGGGTATTCTTGCACTATGCCCAGTGACCAACTGTTAAACCGCATCACGATTGATCCTCAGATTTGTCAGGGCAAATCCTGTATCCGTGGGTTCCGGTATCCGGTCGATTGGTTATTGGAACTCATGAGCAGCGGCATGTCGAATAAACAATTCTTAGGCGACTATCCGGACTTGGAAGAGGCTGATCTTCAAGCCGCCTGTGCGATCGGGGCGCGGCTAGCACGTGTTCAACGAATTGAGCCGGTAGGGGGGTGAAATTCCTTGTCGAGGCGCAACTACCCCAACACCTCGCAAAAGAATTGACGCTGGCTGGTTTCAACACACTCCATACCCCAGACCTTCCACACGGGAACCGTACGCGGGACGAAGAGTTGGTCGCCCTTGCCACTCGCGAGGATCGCATTCTGATTACCAAGGATAGTGACTTCGTCACCACCTGTCATCTCCAGCAAGGTCGGTTGCGGCCAACCATCAGACAAAACTTGCCGTTCCATGAGCGGGCGTTTCCTCCATAAATTCAAATGTTTTGGTGACAAGATGACTCAGAATGGAGTTTTCACCACCCAAACCGGTTTGTGGCTTGATCAAGGATTGTGAAGCGTTTGCTCCTTTCCTCTTCAGCCTGTGCGCATGAACTGTAGCACCCCAGGACACACGAGGATATGCGCGTTTGAATGTTCTCAGATCTTACAATATTGTGCAGCCCTTCACCTCATAGGCAAACCAGTGTAGAATTATAGCCGATTTTACCAATCCCACCACCCTGCATTCCCAAGTCAAAGGCGACAGTGTCCTGGGGTACAACTTGTTTCGGGTCAAACAATCGTCCCCATTCGTAGCCAAAGCCGGGAGGTATTGAGGGAGACCTCCTTAAAGGAATCACGTGGTGAAGACATTCGGCTCGGTCAGACCGGCAGACGATATCTTAGAATGCCCTTTGAATGAACAAAACCCGCCAATGATCCTGGTTAGGGGATAGCCGAATTCACGTCAAATGAAGGGAGTAATCTATGGTAAGGGATAAGACATTACTCGTCGGTGTGGACGGTTCTGATTCTTCCATCCGAAGCGTCACCTACGTGGCTGAGATGATCGGGACTCGGGAAGATTTTCATATCGTGCTCTTCCACGTTCTCCCCCCGATTCCTCCCGAACTTTTGGAATTCGGGGGCGCTGAAGATCCGGCAACAGAGCAAAAGCTGGATGAGACGCTAAAAAAAGAGCAGGCTCGGTGGATCGAGGACGCAAAAAAGGCAGCGGAACCCGTTATGGATAACGCTAAAACGATTCTGTATCGGATTGGTGTGTTACCCGCCATGGTCAGCGTAGTGTTTTCTCAATCCATCCACCGCCCGGATATTGTTGGGGAATTGATCGGGACAGCTCACAAACAGAATTGCGGAACCATCGTCGTTGGACGGGAATCGTACTCCAGCTTCAAGGAAATATTTCATCACCATGTGGGCGAAGAGCTGGCAAAAAAAGGCCAGGGCTTTGCCGTTTGGGTCATTGCCTGATGGTGCGTGATGAACCCAAGGCCGGGAAACGATCCCTCAGACCAGGTTTTCCAGCGTTGCTAGATGACCAAAATAGGCAGACCGGCCACCTGACAGACCGCACCGGAATGCCATCCATATTTCAGCCATGATTTGAGATACCTACCGTGCATAATCAAGGGAG
>JACDDF010000439.1 GCA_013817135.1 Nitrospirales bacterium | reverse complement strand
CCTGGCTATTCAAAGTCTCACGCTATCGGATGCCGGCGAGTTATATGCTGGAACCAGTAGTGGAGCATTCCGAAGTCAAGACGGGGGTGCGCATTGGACGAATATTAGCCAAGGGTTGGGTATCCAGTTGGTTCCCAAAGGCCCTTATGAATAAATCCAGGTAACGGAAAGGACGGGAGATGAGCGATGCAACTCAGAAAGATCAGACAACCACTCTTCACATTCAGGTGAACGGCGAGTCCTGGGGTGATATCCACTTAAGGCTTTTTTCGGATGTCGCGCCCAATCATGTTCAGAACATGCTGAAATTAGCCAAAGAAAAGTTTTATGACGGCACGACTTTTCATCGGGTGATTCCCAATTTTATGATTCAAGGTGGAGATCCCAATAGTAAGGAGCAGGATCGGGCACGCCATGGAATGGGTGGGCCGGGCTATCGGGTCAATGCGGAATTTAGCTCCAAGCCTCATAAACGAGGGACGCTCTCGATGGCGAGATCGCAAGATCCCAATAGCGCGGGCTCCCAATTTTTTATTTGTGTAGCGGATTCGAGTTTTTTAGATGGTCAATATACGGTGTTTGGTGAGGTGGTGAGTGGCATGGAGACCGTTGATCGAATCGTCAATGCCAAGCGGGATGGCAATGATAATCCTTCTGACCGAATTGAAATGACCATGAGTGTCCCTGAAGCGAATGCCTAAGAAGTGGTGGTGGGTCTGGCCTTGTTGCGTCCTTGGTGGATGGCTACTGGCTGGCTGTGTTGCTCCACCGTTCTATTCCTACCTGGTCTACGAAAATCCCACATCGTTTGTTCGACTTGAGGTCTCCCCCTGGGTCGACCCTGATGTTCCTCAGACATTGAACGAGCATCCTGCCACCATGTCTCGACGTCAGATGATCGAGGCCCTGAGCGGATTGCGGGTGCGTGAGTATCGTTCCGGCCCCATCCGATGGTTTCGTGGCCTTGCGGATCCTGAGCCGGCTTTCTTGAAAGAGGAAATAGAATTGTTAGCCCCACGGTTACTGGAGGGACTAGGATTAGCTCTGCCACAGGAACTGGTCACGTTTTACCTCAGTCAGCCGGTTAATGCCACTAAACGGGAAGTGACCTCAGGAGGGTTGTTTGTCATAGATGGGCATCTCCATGTCATTATCAGTAATCACCGCACAAACTATGAAATTCCGCCTGCAGGGGTGATCTATGATCGGCGGTATCCACTGTTTTCTCTGGCTCCCCTTGATGTAGATTTACTTTATGAGACAGAAGAGACGGTGATGCCAAAAGAAAAAAAGTTTTGGGAGACTATTTTGGGAGACGAGCACAGCGGCGAGATCGTTCTCGATCTTTCCCGATTGTCGATGATGAAAATGTAAGCCTGTATTCCTGAGTTGGACAGGTAGGGGATGTAAAGGAGCCAAAGAGACATCGACCAGTCTTTCATGAATGAGGTGCGCATAGCGGAAGCCCAAGGATGATGAATGAGTCTTTAGCAGGTTATGGAGTCCATCGGTCATCAGGCAAGTATTCCGTCAGAACAATACGATCATGAGAAAAATTGTCCCTAAAAGTCTCAAAGTTTCTAACCAGGTGAAGGTCTCGCCTCAAGAAACCGTGTGTAATCGCTTGCAAGATATACGAAAAAAACAGGGAATCTCACAGGCGGAGTTAGCGGCCCTCGTGGGTCTGACACGACAAGCGGTATATGCCATAGAAGCCAATCAATATTTGCCAAGTACCAATGTTGCCTTACGGTTCGCTCGTGCGTTGAAGTGCCGAGTTGAGGATATGTTTATCCTTTCAAATCAAGAAGAAATAGTTGAAGCTGAGTTCATTGGTGGCACAACGACGCTGGGTCACCCGACAAGGGTAAAGCTGACATACGTTGGATCCCGGATACTGGCCAGGCCGATGGCCGAACTGGGCGATGTGTTGAATTTTGTGATGCCAGCTGATGGAGTCATTCAGGAGCAGGCGAAGAAATCTTCCAGCCAAAAAAGGCCATATGTACGGGTGCAATTACTGAATTCCCCGGAAGTCATCAAAAAGGGAATTCTGATTGCCGGTTGCGACCCGGCGTTATTTCTCGCCGGGGAGCATGTCCGCAAGGTGAACGCTCTGGCGGGAGTCACGAATTGGACCATGGGAAGCGCGAACGCGCTCCGTGCGCTTCAACGGGAGGAAGTCCACATGGCGGGCTTGCATCTTGTGGATGTGAAATCCGGACAAAGTAATGTCCCCTACCTGAAACGGCATATTCCCGGTCAGGATTTTGTCGGAGTGCGCTTTGCTTCTTGGGTTCAAGGCCTGTTAATTCACCCGGGAAATCCTAAACACATTCGTAGTGTCGAGGATTTTGGCCAGTCGGGGCTTCGTCTCGTCAATCGGGAAGTGGGAGCCGGAGCCAGATTTCTTTTGGATACCCTGCTTCAGAAATCCGGATTAACCGGAGAAAAGTTACTGGGGTATGACAACGAAGTGCCGTCTCATCTCGAAGTGGCTCGTCTGATTCGAGATGGCATGGCTGACGTGGGTATTGGAGTGGAAGCCGCAGCGCGTCATTTTGGTCTTGGTTTCATTCCGCTTCGAGAAGAACAGTATGACTTGATTATGCGTAGCGAATTTCTTAAATCCCACCCCGTTATGTCTCAATTTCTTGATGCGATGGTCAGTCATCCTTTCAGGCGGGAAATCGAATCACTTGGGGGATACACGGTGACCGAAATTGGAAAAATTCTTCATTGGTAAATCTGTGTCTCCTCCTATCTCTCGGGTAGGTCAGGAGATGGGTCACGGTCGCAACATACCACAGCTTTCCCAAAGAAATGGAGGTATGGCTGTCCCAGCATCATGTTCCCAGTTCTTACCATGTTTTCCTATATAAGGGAGTCATGGGTTATGGCAATATTTTCTACTTCTGAAAAGCTGTCACGAATAGGTGTTTTGGGCTATGGCTCATTGAGGTAATAGGCCTCAGGCGAGGTCGCGGAAAAGTCGCGGTTAGAATTCTAGCGTTGAGAAAGTATTAAGGAGTGCAGGTCCTGCCATTGAACACTCTACAGGAAGAACCACTTCTGGCTAATTTCCATGATTTAACCAATGGTGGAGTAGGGTCTGGTCGTATTTCGACGATCACGTCAATGATATCTCCTACATCCAAAGTCTTCAGTTGAATCCTTCCCTCTTCTTCAACCTGAACCCATTGAATACCAGAATCGGTCGTAATCAAAAATACGCCTTTGTCCGATTCAATTTTCATAATGGGACTGTTGAACTGCTGGAGTGAGGTAGAAG
>JACDDF010000438.1 GCA_013817135.1 Nitrospirales bacterium | reverse complement strand
GAATTAGCCGCGGCCTCGAGCCATGGTGAGCAGGCGGTGGTGAATGTCTGGAAGCTTCGTGACCTCATGAGTGAACAGGCGGCCATGCCTTACTTATCATTTTCTGCCTGGGTGGAACGACTGGTCGAGGCCCTCATGACCCATCCTCCAGAATCTGAAGCCCCTTTGGCCGAAGAGACGTTAGACGCAGTCCGTGTCTTAACGATTCATAAGGCCAAAGGACTTGAATTCCCGGTAGTGATGTTGCCCGGGTTACATCAAAAGGCGACCGGCCTGGATCGTGGGGCACATATTTCATATGACTGGATTAGCGGCTTGTATGGCTGTACGTTGCCACCTGTGTGGAATGCAGGCCAGGTTCCTCTGTGGGAAAAGCAACGGATTCGAGAAGCCGCTGAACAGCGGCGCGTGCTGTATGTTGGAATGACCAGAGCCCGAGAGCGATTAATCTTATCAGGTGGCATCCTTGCGAAGCGGGGTGGGGAGAGCCTTTTGAGTCTTATTCAGGAGACTGCTGAAGGAGAGTTTGGCGATTCAGAACTGAAGGTGGCGCGTGTGGGAGGGGTTTCCATTCCTCACACCGTCGTGACGCCCGCAGTATTGCAATATTTGAAGCCTCCACAGGCACATTCTGGTACTGAAGGTAGCAGTGCGGTGGTGCTCTCGACAGCACAGTGGGATGCGCGTGAAATGAGATGGCAGCAGACCAATCAGGCGGAGGCCTACCTCAATCCCTCTATGCTGCATCAGGCGAGATCGGTCCAGGAGCGGGGAGAGAGGGGGCAGATTTCCCGTGGAACCAGTCAGCGTCTTGGAACTCTAATGCACCAGGTCCTTCAACGATGGGATTTTCAGATTGAGCCGGGGATGGTTCGGAGTGCTCTCGTCGCTTTTTGTGAACGTCAGCTCCCGGGCGAGTTGGGGGAAGAAAGGGATGAGGTGCTTGAAGAACTGGAAGCGCTTTTTGATCAATGGCTCGCTTCACCGGCATATGTGGAATTACAGCAGTCGAACATCCTGGGTCGAGAGGTTCCATTTGCGGTGCCATGGCCTGTTGGGCAACATGAGCCTTCCCTGCCACGGACCTGCGTGATGGAGGGAGTGATGGATGTGGTCTATGAAATCAATGGAGACGTGTGGGTTGGCGATTATAAAACGGATCACGTATCCTCTCGTACCGTGGCGCAGCGAGCGGAGACCTACCGGGAACAAGCGCTTGCCTATGCGCGGGCAGCAAGCCAATGCTTGGGTCCTGTGGTCAAAGGGTGTAAACTCTTTTTTATTCGTCTCGGTAAAGTGGTCACGGTAGCTGTGGGAGTCGATGAAGTTATGTATCAAAATGACCAACTGATGACAAGGAGGGAGCGATGAGGAATTGGAGGATGAAGATGTGCATTGGGGTCTATCTCATCATGATGGCGGCAGGAGGGTGCGCGTCTGACAAACCAGTGCCGTTGACCGCCCTGGCCCCTCCTCCAAATGTCGATGCCCAAGTGTTGCAGTTCATGACCGAAGGCAAGCGTTTCTTTGAAGAAGGCCAGTGGGAAGCGGCACGACAACAATTTCAGTTTGCCGTTCAACAACAAGCCGATCTGGCCGAAGCTCACTATAATCTAGGGTTGTCCATGGACAAAATGGGCGATCAAGCCGGAGCAAAGAAACATTTCATTGAGGCTGCCAACCTTGCTCCCGGCAATAAGGTGATTTGGAATTCTCCACCCCTTCGGCGGTATGGCAATGTTCCCGATGCCCCTGCGCAAGCCACCTCGGCTCCGGTAGTGCCAGGATTCGGCGGAGGGGCAACTCCCGGCGGAGGTGGTGGTGGGGCTGGTGGGGGTGGGTTTTAACCTGCTTATTGGGGTGTTCTCGGAGTCTGAAAAGAAAGCGTGAAGGGGAGAGGATATGGGAAGGAGGGTTATGCCCGTTTATAGCCCCGGACAATCATGAACACGCCGACCGCAATCATCGGGATACAGAGTAACTGCCCCATGGTGATCCACTGGAAGATAAACCCTAAATGACTATCCGGTTCACGGAAAAATTCGACAAAAAAACGAGCGACACCATATCCGCAGATGAAGGTCCAAAACATCGTTCCCGGTGGGGTTGGCCAGCGATTGAGTACCATTAATATGACAAAGAGTGTAACGCCTTCCAAGCCTGCCTCATAGAGTTGCGAGGGGTGTCGGCACTCCGGGCCGCCATAGGGAAAGACCATGCACCATTCGACGTCGGTCGACCGCCCGAATAATTCTCCGTTGATAAAATTCCCCATCCGTCCAAACCCCAACCCAATTGGAGCCGCTCCTGCTGCCAAGTCGGCGATGGGCCAAACAGGAAACCCACGGGTTGTGCAAAAGATCAAGATAGCGATACAGGTCCCGATCAGCCCGCCGTGAAATGACATTCCCCCTTCCCATACCGCAAAAATTTTGAGGGGATGGTCAAGATAAAATGGGAAGTTATAGAACAGCACATATCCCAAGCGCCCACCGAGAAAGACGCCAAAGGCGGCATAGACAATCAGATCGGATAATTGCTGTGGTGGGAGAGAGACATTCCTTGTGGCAGCTCTGGACTTGATGAGCCAATAGGCCCCTGCCAACCCCAGGAGGTACATGAGTCCATACCATCGAAGTGCCAGGGGCCCGATTCGAAAAAAGACCGGATCAATGTCCGGGTATGGAAGTCGCGCAAGGTCAGCCAAAAGCATGACAGGGTCGAGGGTCATCATCTGGCAACGTGCCTTAACTCACGGAAGAGATGCCAGAAAGCCGTTGGTGCTCCATATAATGGTGAACCCGCATTTGGTAGCCAAATGGGAAGACGGCGTGCCGCATTCTTCACCCGGGGCGAGCCAGCTGGTAGAACATCGTTCTTCTTGGAAAGTGACAAAATGGCTACCGGCAAGGGTTTGTGGAGCAGAATAGGGTTGCCTTACACTAACAGGAGACGGGTCTGGTCAGTTGTTCGGAAGACCTCACGACATCTACCTACCATAAAATGCGGATGAAAGAAAAGGCGTGTTGGCTGCAACCTGTAAAAACTTGGATACTACCTCTCAGCCAGTGCTTGATGAAGAATACACATGTTAAATATTGAAAATGGAGGGCCTTCCGCTTTCCATTCCGACAAATCAGGATCTCTCTTCCTTGTCATTCCTGAAAGCTTTAATTGGGAATATCTCCGACATGGTCATTCCCGACATTATCTATCGGGAATCTATCTTGGTTGCGTTTCGGATGGATCCCCGCTACCAACCGGCGGGGATGACGGAGAAAGGTAGGTCATTC
>JACDDF010000437.1 GCA_013817135.1 Nitrospirales bacterium | reverse complement strand
GCATGTATCATTTTTTGACCCATCATAATAGTGACTGGGCCATTCTTGGCATCCAAGGGAACCTTGACCATGATCAGGTCCGGTTCCCATTGCTGAACCAGCCCTGGCACCCCCATAAAAAGTACCTGATTTTCTTGAGTCGATTTGAATGAGCCAAATTCTCCTCCTGAAATGATTACGGTGGCTCCAGGTTGTGCAGCATTTGGGATCAGAGTGCGAGAAGTCGGAGGATTAGCATGAACCGCTCCCATTCCCAACGCAAAGACAACTCCCATGCCCGTCCACACCCATTTTTTGACCAACCGGGTGAATCTATCAATAATCGTGTCTGTTTTCATGGCTTGACTCCTTCAAATTCAACCATAGTATTTTGCTCTTTCATGTGTTGTGAGCATTATTGGTAATTATCTGCCAGGACGTTTTCCTGTCTGCCCCACCATTCCTTTTTGCCGGCTTTGTTAACTATCGGCCCACCCCGAAGGAGAAGGAGAGGAAAGGAGAGCAAAGGACAGTGCTGCCTGTTCAATGGGCTTATCCAAACACCCCTGTGCACCCCATTGGAATACTTATTGCTTGAGACGGGATGTCATCAATGTGCTCATCATGAAAACCGTCATGTCTGGATAGCGCCGTTTGATTTCCCTCAGAGTCTCGGCACCATCAATATTTGGTATGGCTATATCCAGAAGCACAATATCCACTTGCCAACGTTGCAATTCGTTCAACGCCTCCCTTCCAGTGGTAGCCTGGATCACCTCGTACTGCCACTGCCCTAAACAGTCACACAAAAAAGTACGGCAGTCTGCCTCACCATCCACGACTAAAATCCGACGTTTGTATAATAAAGATTGAGCAACCATTGGTTCTTCCTCTCCAGGCTCAGTCCTTTTCTGGATAGTGGCTATTTACCTTTTGGACAGCACACCGGCGGAGCCGGTCCATAATCGCCATTCCTATACCGTCTTCCGAGCAAGGTTCAGCCCACAACTGAGTCAGGCCTTGCCCATCTAGACGCCGCAACGCCGCAAAGAAATTGTGAGCGGCTTCTTGTACATTCCCTGTAGGCGAAAGAATTTCAACGGCGGTGTAGAGGTCCTGTCGCCTCGGCGGTGCAAAGGCCAACAGACCGTTTTGTTCACTGGGCACGAACCTCGGAATGGCTTCAGAGGTTGGCAGGAGATAAAGTGGGGTCCTAGTGGCATAATGGCGGGCCAGTTGTCCCGGAGAAAGAGGCCAAGCCTCATCGAAACCATGACGCAGGATCGGCCCGATAATCTCTTCCAAATCCTCTACCGGCAGACTCCCAGCCCTGAGAAGCCTTGGGGATCCATTCGCAAACGAAATAATTGTGGACTCTACACCCAGCGAACATGCTCCTCCGTCCAGAATGAGGTCAACGTGATCTCCTAATCCTTCCACCACATGATGGGCTGCGGTTGGACTGACATATCCGAAAGGATTGGCACTAGGCGCGGCAATCGGCGTTCCAGCCTCTCGGATCAATGCCAGGGCTATTGGGTGAGCCGGCATTCTGATGGCGACGGTCGGCAATCCGGCTGTGACGACATCCGGTATGACGGAACGACGGGGAAGCACGAGCGTGAGCGGACCTGGCCAGAAGCTTTCCACGAGTGCCATGAGAAGCGCCCTATGTTGGAGATCGATCATGACCAAGGACATCAAGGTTTCCAGCTCAGCAATATGGATAATAAGCGGATCGAACGCCGGACGCTTCTTGGCTGCGAAGATTTTTTCCACCGCATCGGGATTCAGGGCATCGGCACCAAGACCGTATACCGTTTCCGTTGGGAAGGCGACTAACCCACCGGATTGGATCATCCGGGCGGCCAGGTGCATATGGTCTGGTTTGTCCCCACTGAGCAATTGCCTGCTCCTCATGGAGTAGCTCCGACTGATGTTTCTCTACCCAATCCTCTGTTGAGTGAAGCCTGTCGCTCTCGGGCCAACGGGCGAAGGATGCCGGCTAAATAGATGGAGCCTGTTACCACAACGACCCCCTGCGATCCGGCATGATCGAGCGCACGCTGGAAGGCCAATTCAGGCTGCTCCATGACTTCGGCGGGAGCCTTGCTCTTTCGTTGCCACATGGGCACCAAGTCCTGAGGTGGGGTTGCGCGGCGACTCGGATAACGAGTGAAGATGACACGGTGTGCCCCGCTCTCTGCCAGATGAGCCACGATTTTCTCGACTTCTTTATCTCTTGGCACGCCCACGACGAGGATCAGATTTCGACCTTCGAAACTGGTTCGAATGACCGACGCAAGGCTAGAGGCGGCTACGGCATTATGTGCGCCGTCGATCATGACGGTAGGGGATCCGGGGAACACTTCGCATCGGGCGGGCAGCTCAACAGAGGCTAACACATTTTGCAAGGCCTGCCCTTCAAGATTGTTGACGAGTCCCTGTTCATGCAACAGCGAAAATACTGCGACCGCATGAGCCGCATTTGTTACCATAAATGCCGCAGGACAGTTCAACACCACGTTTCGCCATTCCCGGTGCCATGCTCGTAGGACACATGCACTGCGATACCCCATTCGAATAAAGTCTTGCGAATGATACGCCTGGCCTAATACATAGATGGGGGCGTTGCGCTCGGTGGCGCGGGATTGGACGATCGCCAGAGGTCCATTCATAGGGATTCCACAGATGACCGGGATTCCCGGCTTGATGATGCCGGCCTTTTCCACGGCAATCTGCTCGAGAGTTTCTCCAAGAAAGTCCATGTGATCGTAGTCCACATTGGTGATCACGCAAGCATCAGGCTCAACCACATTCGTCGCGTCCAGTCGACCGCCAATGCCGACTTCGATCACGGCGTAGTCGACCCGGGCTGTACGGAATACGCAAAAAGCCGCTGCGGTTAACAGTTCGAAGTAGGTCAGGTTTTTCCCGACCGTATCGAGCCACGGCGCCAACTCGTTAAACGCTGCGACCAGCCTCTCCTCATCGACGGGAACGCTATCAATGGCAATCCGCTCCCGCAGATGTTCAACATGGGGGCTGGTATACAAGCCTACCCTCAGCCCCGTGGCCTGAAGCAGAGCGGCCAACATCCGGCAGACGCTCCCCTTTCCTTTTGTTCCGGCGACATGAACGGTGCGAAAGGCCCGTTGGGGCATCCCTAAGGCTTCAACGATCCTGGTCATCCGTTCAAGCTTGAAGATTTCTTTTAGGTGACATCGACGATCTTCCTCGTAATTCTGCCGCGAATTCAAGAAGGACTGGACGTCATCGAATGATTGGAACTGAAGGCTCATGGTCGAATGGCAGTGTCTATATATGTG
>JACDDF010000436.1 GCA_013817135.1 Nitrospirales bacterium | reverse complement strand
CGGGCCTCAATCGAGACGTGATTGGGGATCCGGCCACGGTGGCTATACGTGCCATAGCGCTTCCGTCGAACGTTCTGGCAGCGTAGGGAGCGATAGAGATCGCCCCCCGCTTGTTTATCCTGATAGATAGACTGATACATCCATTCATGACTGATCGTCTGGCCGTGTTCGCGCTGTAAGCGCCCGCAGATCTGCTCGGGACTCCAGGCTTGTCGGACCAACCTCTCCACTTGCTGCCAGGTTGTCGGCGCAACACGAGGGCGTATCTTGGTCGCCTGCCTGGCTTGAGCCAGGCAATGGGCTTGGTGAGGTCGATAGCCCCGGAGGCCGCAGTTACGTCGCAGCTCTCGACGGATCGTGGTTTTATGTACACCCACCACCCTGGCTATTTGGGTTTGGTGGTGAGCCGTTTTCAATAAGGCCTGAATTTGATACCGTTGTTCGCGGGTCAGCTGGGTGTAGCCTCTCATGTGTGCTCCTCTTCCTTTGGTCGGTGAGACAAGGCCACGATGCTATCGCAGCTGCCCCGCTAAACCAAATGCTTGAGTTGCACTTACAAGTTGAATCCAAGTGTTTTATTCTTTTAGGGATTTCCCTGAAAGGATTCTAAAAGTCCTGCCATACCCTCCTGTGAAGCGGCATGGGGCCGCTGTTCATAAGGAGGGAACACATGAAGGCGGTAATTTACAGGAAACGATGGTTGGCATTGGCGTTTGGAAGTGGAGTGGCCGGGCTTCTGGTTTTGGTCGGAGCGGGTTTTTTCGGTGCAGGAGCCACCATTCCTGTCCAGGCAGCCTATGCTGAGACGAATCTCAATGAGGGATGGGTCAATGGAGATCAATCCGGAAGCCTGGTAGGGCTGGATCCGGAAGGAAAATTCAGCCAAGCCTTTCCCCTTAAACACACTGATGTTTCCATTCAGGACAGCGGGCCTCTGGCGCGGGCTCAGGTAACCCAGCAGTTCGAAAATCCTTATCCCGACAAGATTGAAGCCGTCTATACCTTTCCACTTCCACAGTCGGCGGCGGTGGATGCGATGACGCTTACGGTTGGAGATCGAGTGGTGAAAGGGACCATCAAAAAACGAGAAGAGGCTAGAGCCATGTATGAAGCTGCCAAGCGGCCTGGCAACGTGGCAGGACTGTTGGATCAAGAGCGGCCAAATATTTTCACACAGTCAGTCGCGAATATTTTGCCGGGGGAGAAGGTTACGGTGACGATCAGTTACGTAGAGACGCTCTCCTATGAGGATGGAGTCTATTCGGTGATGTTTCCGATGGTGGTTGGTCCCCGCTACATTCCAGGACAACCCATAGCGCAGGCACACCCGCTCGGCGAGGGGTGGGCCAATGACACCGATCAAGTCCCGGATGCCTCCCATATCACGCCGCCTGTTTTGAAACCGGGCACGCGATCAGGACATGATCTGTCGTTGTCCGTCAAGGTTAATGCCGGGGTATCCATTCAACAGGTCCAATCTAAAACGCATGATATTATTGTGGACCACTCAAAGGCTTCTCAGGCGGACGTCCATCTCAAATACGAAGCGACTATTCCCAACAAAGATTTCATTCTGACTTATGCGGTGGCGGGAGAAGATATTCACGATGCGGTTCTGACGCATCGAAATGGAGACGATGGCTTTTTTACCTTGCTGCTCCAGCCGCCCGATAGGGTAGAGACGGTTGAAGTCACGCCGAAGGAATTAGTCTTTGTGTTAGATACCTCCGGGTCCATGTCGGGTTTTCCCATCGAAAAAGCCAAGGAGACGCTGCGTCTGGCGATCGAGGGACTGAATCCGCGCGACACGTTTAATGTGATTACGTTTGCGGGTGAAACGCATATTCTGTTTCCCGAACCGGTTCCTGCAACACCGGCGAATGTCCGAAAGGCCCAGGCGTTTTTGGCCTCACGGTCTGGCGGAGGCGGAACAGAGATGATGAAGGCCATCAGGGCCGCACTGGAGCCTTCTGATTCTCAAGAGCACGTCCGCATTGTGTGTTTCATGACGGATGGGTATATCGGCAACGATATGGCCATTCTGGGAGAAGTGCAGAAACATCCCAACGCCCACGTTTTTTCTTTTGGGATTGGCAGCAGCGTCAACCGGTTTTTATTGGACAAGATGGCCGAAGAAGGCCGCGGAGAAGTGGAATATGTGGGGTTGAATGATGACGGCTCGGCAGCAGCCCGGCGCTTCCATGATCGGGTCCAACATCCTTTGCTCACCGACCTGTCTGTGGATTGGGCAGGGCTAGACGTATCAGGTGTATTTCCGAAGCGACTTCCTGATTTGTTTAGCGCGAAGCCTTTGATTTTAACTGGCCGCTATACGACACCGGGCAAGGGCACAATACGGTTGCGGGGTAAAGTGGCTGGTCGTGCAGTGGTGCGGAATATTCCCGTCGATCTACCCGGTTTTGCCCCAGAGCATGATGTGCTGGCTTCTTTGTGGGCGCGGACCAAAATTGCGGAGCTGATGGCGAAGGATTTCGGAGGTGTTCAGCAAGGAAACCCCCGGAAGGATGTACGGGAAGCCATCACGCAAATAGGGTTGGATTATCGATTGATGACCCAGTTCACCTCATTTGTCGCGGTGGAAGAGTTGATCATCACGGAAGGTGGACAACCTCGTCGTGTAGAAGTGCCGGTGGAACTGCCGGAAGGGGTGAGCTACGAAGGCATTTTTGGAAGCGGTGACGAAAACGGAGGGATTTTTCGGCAACACCTGATGCAACCGGCTGCGAAAATGAGTCGATCTTTTCTGGGAGGGGTCGTCGCGCAAGAGTTGGTAGCTTCAACTTCTCCCGCAATGGTTGATCGTATGGAACAGAAAAGCGAATCTGCTTGGCGCAAGGATTCGGCTCCCAAATTGGATCCCATACTCGAATCGTTAGTGGAGCATGTGAAGAAGAAAGCCACGTTGTCCGAGGACATGGCACAACATGTGACCGATGGGAAGGTATTGCTTCAAGTCTGATTGACGGATACCAATCCTTAGACCTTGGAGAAGTTGAAAGCATTGGGCTTCGAAATGGTGGCCCAACCCAACACGGGCAATCTTGTGATCGGGAGGCTGTCCGTTGAAAAGTTGGAAGCCTTCTCAAAATTGTCCGTGGTGCGGTATATCACGCTGCAGCGGACAGCGGCATAAATTGATACATTAAGGGTCAGGCGGCTCGGGCTCATGCCTGAGCCACCTGATTTGAGTTATTTCTGACTTGGTAACAAGAGCCTATTTTTTGGGAAAAACCTTACCAGGCAGTTCGGACGGCATATTGGGTAATGAGTGGATCAGGAGTTAGGAT
>JACDDF010000012.1 GCA_013817135.1 Nitrospirales bacterium | reverse complement strand
CGGCCTCTCCTCGGAACGTCTCTCCTTCAAGACGGCTGGATCACTCAAGAGCAATTGGATCTGGCGGTCCGAGAGACAAAGAGAAAAGGCGTGATGCTCGGCCAAACGCTCATTGGCCTGGGGTTCATCACCGAAAAAGTCCTGGCCCATTATCTGGCCGAGGGCACCCAAACCGACTTAGTCGACCTCTCCACTATTTTCATCCCACCGGAAATTGTCAATCTCATCCCCTACGACATCGCCACCCAGTTTCAAGTCCTCCCTCTTAGCAAACAGGGGAATGTGTTGAACCTGGCCATGGCAGATCCGTTGAATATTGTCGCGGTGGATACCATCGAAAGTCGCATCGGGCTCAATGTGCACACCCACACGGCCCCTGCCCAAGAACTGATCGAAGCGATCGAGCGGCACTATGCGCACCGGGAATCCATCAAACAACTGCTTGATGAATTAATGGTCAAAGGGATCTCCGATCTCGGGGAAGACGGAAGCCGGGTGGCGCCGATGATTCGCTTGTGCAACCAACTCATTACCGCCGCCATTCAATCACGGGTGACCGACATCCATGTCGAGCCGGATGAGTACTATTTACGGGTCAGAATGCGCATTGACGGCATACTCACACAAGAAATTCTCATTCCGAAACCGCTTCAAGCGCCTATTACCGCGCGGTTTAAACTCATGGCCAATCTTGATCTCACAGAAAAACGAACTCCCCAGGACGGCCGTATCCCGTTTACCTTAGGCACTCGCCGGATTGATCTTCGTGTGTCAACCCTTCCAACGAATTTCGGAGAAAGTATTGTCCTTCGAATCCTAGATAAAGGGGCCTTGAAGTTAGAATTTCTGGCCTTGGGGTTTACACCCAACGACCAATCGCGCGTCCAAACCCTGATCCAACGTCCCCATGGCATTATCCTCGTGACGGGTCCCACAGGGAGTGGAAAGACCACGACCTTATATACGGCTCTCCGCCATGTCGATGCGAAAGAAAAAAGTGTGTTTACGCTGGAAGACCCGATCGAATATCAGATGCCTCTTATTCGCCAAACGCAGGTCAATCCAGACATCGGCATGACCTTTGCGGCCGGGCTTCGTGCCCTCCTTCGGCAAGATCCTGACGTCATACTTGTTGGGGAAATCCGTGATCAGGAAACGGCCGATCTGGCCATGCGCGCGGCCTTAACCGGACATTTGGTTTTTTCCACACTTCACACCAACGATGCGCTGGGAGCCATCCCTCGTCTAATCGACATGGGTGTGGAAGCCTTCCTCCTCGCCTCCGCCTTGACCGCCATTATTGGACAACGACTCGTTCGGTGTATTTGTCCCGAATGTAAGGTTGAACGGACAGATGCCTCCACCATCCTTGCCGATCTTCGAGTAGAATTACCGGAAGGTGTTCTCCCTAGTCTCTGGACAGGAAAAGGATGCCACGCATGTGGCCAGACAGGGTATAAAGGCCGAGAAGGTATTTACGAAATTATCCAGATTTCGGAGGAACTCCATGGGCCTATCGTGCACGGACCGGATATGGCAGGTATTAGGGCCATCATCCGGAGAGATGGGATGCCAACGATGTTTGATGACGGACTCATGAAAGCCCTTCAGGGAATCACCACCATCGAAGAAGTGTTGAGGGTCACCGGTGGCTAATTTTCAGTACCGCGCCATCGACGCCAATGGGAGGCCGGTTGAGGGAGAGATGACGGCGCCGGACCTTTTCCACCTGGAACGCCAGCTCCAGGACTTGGGGCTCTGGCTCGTGCGCACATTGGAATCCAAACCGAAATCTCTCGCACGGACCACTCAAAAAAGAGGGAGAGTCAAGCCCCGCGATCTCATGGAATTCTCCACACACATGTTTACACTCCTTGAGGCCGGCATTCCCCTTACGCAGGCCTTAAAAAGTTTGTCCATAGAGACACCCAACCTTCATTTGCGTGCGACCTTACAGGCGATCTTTCAACAAGTCGAAGCCGGAAACACCCTACATGATGCCATGAAGCAACACCCCAGAACTTTCCCTCCGCAAATCACCAATCTGGTTCATGCCGGAGAAGACAGTGGCACCTTGACCGATACCTTCAAAGAATTAGAACGATATCTGGATTGGCTGGATCAAATCCGGGGAGATGTGCGTCAAGCCACCATTTATCCGAGCATTGTCATCGTTGCCGTAATGGGATTGCTGGTCTTGCTCTTTACCTTCGTCATTCCACGGTTTGTCCCTATCTTGGAAGGCCTGCATGTGCCCCTCCCGACTATCACCATTATCGTCATCACCCTCAGTGAATTCTTCGTCGGAAGCTGGTGGCTCTGGAGTGCATTCCTCCTGCTCGGCCCAATGGTGTGGGTCGTGGGCCGAAAATATCTGCCAGGATTTGTTCACTGGCGGGACCGCATGATCTTACAACTCCCCGTGCTGGGCGAACTCATCCGGATGCTCACCATATCAAAATTCGTTCAAAACTTTGCCGTCTTGTATCGGGCAGGCATTCCTGTTCTGCAAAGCCTGCAACTGTGCCAGGGCCTGGTTGGCAATTCCGTGATGGAACGGGCGCTACAGGACACGCAACGCGCTGTGTCCGAAGGCTCCACCATCAATGAATCCTTAAGCCGTCATCCGGTGTTTCCGCCAATGGTGATTCAAATGATCTCGGTCGGAGAAGCCACCGGGACCTTACCCAACACACTGATGAACGTGGCAAATTATTATAATCGGGAAATTCCGCGACGAATCAAAAAAGTCTTTGGCATTCTCGAGCCCGTGATCACCCTTGTATTAATCGGGATCGTGGGAATCGTCGCGCTAGCCCTCTTTATGCCCATGATGAGTTTAATGGGTGGAATCCATTGACAAGCCTCATGGACTCCCCTGGCGTCTCCTCACGTTCCCACACCCGCCACCAGGTTGTCTTTGATCCGGAAGCCGGAATGACCCTCATTGTCCTCATCGGCTTGTTGGCCATGATATCTATAGGGCTGACTGTCGTGTCGCCCTCTATGGTTAGAGTCTGGGATCGGCATAGTGAAGACCGTGAGTCCCATGACCTTCAGTTAATCGCCAAGGGGATTATCTCGTATCTTCGACAAAACAACGCGTTTCCCCCTTCGTTACTCATCCTCTCCCCTGACAATGTGCCATTGCCTCAAGCTCAAATGACGCGAAATGCCCGAGGATTTCCCCGCTATTATGCAGTGCACCCCTCGATAGCCGGATTCCAAAACTCGACTGGACTGACTGGCGCAGAAATCATCAATGCCCGTTTTCTTCTCATTTCCAATCTCTCACAAGATGCCGCCCCGGCCATCACCACTCCCGCCACCTTTGAAACCTGGTGGAACACGAATGAAAGCACGACTCCTTCCCTCACCATTCATCGTGGGACGATTAGCCATCTTTTTTATACCGTGAGCCTTATTCCCAAAGGAAATGGGGGAAGTTTTTCTATTGACCACCAGCCAACCCATTCCAACGGCGCCCTTCTTCCCACGCATGGCCGCTTTCATCTTATAGGCACCGAAATCGGTTTGGACGAGGACGATAGCTACAACACCCCTGACGTGCAGTTCGCCCTCACCACCAATACCGGCTATTGGTTCGATCCCTTGTGCGTCGTCAACAAACGATGGAATCCTCTGTCTCCGCCCTGTTAAGCCAAAACATCGTCGAGACCTTCTCGCTCCAGGAGCGTGAAAAGAATGACTGCATTTCCCACCTCCATAACCTGACTTCCGCGTGAACTTCCTGCCCCCTGTGATTCTGGCAAACCTCCCATAACCATTTGAAAAGTTTAAGAAAATTAAGATTGGCTTTTCAAAAACCGAAAGAAGGGTTGGTGTACTACCAGGCGGGATATGCCCGATAGAGGGAAGAATACTCACACACCCCCCCAGGCAGAAGCCTCTCTAAGAAGGACCAAGACAGGATCGGATTCATGACAAGACGCAATGACTTTCTTACTCAGGCCACAGGACTCCATACGGCCTCGATCTCATTCGAGACAGACTGGCGTCCGGGCACAACCCTCCGGTCCACTCAATGCAAGAACCGGAACACAGTTAAAATAATTGGCCGGAGGATATCCGCATTAATTGACGCTTCACGATGTCTATCCACAAGCGGATTTACGCTTGTAGAAATGATTGGCGTCCTGGCGATTATTGCCATTCTTGCCAGCTTCATCGCACCAAATGTGATCAATCAACTGGCTTCCGTGAGGCGGGATTCGGAGGATGGGCAATTGGCGACAATTGCCCGAGGAATTGAACTCTACGTGCGGCAAACCCATTCCTTTCCGGCCACACTTACAGCGCTGAGTCCGGATTATGTTGCAATGGCTTTAGGGCAACTCACCACGAATCCCAATGGATTCCTCCGCTATTATTTCGTGCAACCCAACATCAGTGGATTCACCAACTCCACAGGTCTCTCAACGACGGCCTTGGCAGATGCGCGGTTTATGGTCATTACCCATCTCGCACAAAATGTGAATCCCTCCATAACTACGGATGCCAATTTTGAGACCTGGTGGAGCACCGATGAAACCGGAACGCCGGATCTTAAAATTCACCGCGGGCACGTTGGCCATTTGTTTCATCTCCTCAGCCTTTCTGCCAATGGCGCCGGAGGCAGCTACGCGATCGATGGGAGCCCGACGGCATCCGGTGGCGGCACGCTTGTGCCGCATATTCGCTATCACCTCTCTGGAACCGCGATTAGTTTGGACGAAGCGGATACATTTAGTGTTCCAGAAACACAATTCACCCTGTCCACCGAAGCCGGATTTCAATTCGACCCCGACTGCGCGGCAGGATCCAAATGGCGAATCAACAGTAGCGGTTGCTATAGCCCCTAACACGATGATCGACACTCTTCAATCACCCACATCATTTTCAGACGTTCAGACACCTATGCTGGAGATCCCTCCGAACCTCCAGAAGACTCTGTTGAAGAAAAAACAGACGATTTTAAGCGTCAGCCTTTCAAATGGTCGATTGAAAGCCTTATCGATCGTGAAAAATACCATTGGACAGAGTTGGGAACGACCGGGCCAGCTCGTGTCCCTAGACACCCTTCAGGACGCATTGGAAGAAGCGATTCACCAGACCCAATTTCCCGGCACGCACCTCGCCATGCTCGTTGACCATCCGCGACTTGCTACGCGAACCATTCAAATCCCTCCGATGCTCATCACCGACCTCCTTCCCTTTCTTGAACGAAAGGTCCAACAAGAAAAACCTTGGGAAGGACCGGCGGCATGGCGATATCGGATTGGCCTGGAAGCTCGAGGAAAATTACATGTTCACCTTGATATATGGCCACAAGAATATATCGATACGATCGTGCACATCTGCCAAGAGTTGGGCTTATCTCTTCGTCAGTTGGCTCCTCTTTCTTCTCTGTCCGAGAGTCAACTCAGCACATTGCCCGTTGAACCGGGAAAAGGTTCGATCCTGATAACCATGCTCGAAGGCAAAATCATTATTGTCGCGGGAAAGGATGATGGAACCCCGATCTGGACCCGACAGCTGTTCCCCGCTCAAGACTGGGTTCCACTTGGGGAGCGGGTCGGAACCGAGGTCAATCGAACGATTATGTTCATCACGCAACAGACAAATTTAAAGTTCCCCTGCATCTGGTTTTGGGATGATGAAGAACGATTGACGGCGGGTGAAATACAGCCTCACGTGAACACTCCCCTTGTGCCATTCCCCATCAAGCCCGACTGGAATTACTGGCTGTGGGTCGGTGCGATGCTTCCGGTCAATCTGCCAAGCAATTTCACGCCCACGCAGGTTCTCCAAGCCCCGCTACGGAATACCCTCACCAAAGCTTTCGTCGCCATGCTTGGAGCATTTATTCTTATCGGAGTCGGAACAACCGGCGTCATCGAAGGTTATTTGGCCAGACATCAAACAGCGATGCAGACCATGACCGACCAAGTCACCGCCATCCAGCAGGATCAGGCGCAATGGGAAAGTCGGCTCATGTTGTTAGACACCAAACGGCAATGGGCTCAATCCGTGAGCGAAACCACCACTCCGGAATTAGAAGGCCCGTTCCTCAGCTATCTGGGATCCATCATCCCCACCCAGGTCATTTTGGGCAAAGCCTTTGTCGAACGAACCCAGGACGGATGGAACGTGGAGCTGGACGGCAGCACTTCTACCAATCTTGCGGCCACCTTGTTTGTGGTGGATCAATTCGTTCAACAGCTGGCGGATGGACCATATCATGTGTCCCTTCATGAGGATTGGCGACACCAACTCTTGTCCCAAACCGCCACCTCAACCAATGAACGGCCACTCTATCGATTCACCCTGAAGGGAACCATGTCATGAAGTGGCTCCGCCCCCATGAGTGGCCCAATCCCCAACAGCTCAAAAGCACGGGACTCGTGGTGCTTCTGATTGGAACGTTATCCATTGTGGGCTGGGTGAGCCTGGATAAACTTTTCACCATTCAAAAGCGCCAATCTCTGACCCAAGATACGATCGGCTTCGAACAGCAGGTGGCGGAGCTTCGCTCTCAATATCTTCAGGCTCGTCCGGATGCGCTTGAGGCTCATCTTCAACAGGCTGAGCAACGCTTACTCCACAACTTCACCCATTTGGCGCAATGGGCGCAAGGGCTGCAAGCCGACGGTAAACAGAGGGATCTCCTCATCCAGTATCGCATTCTGAACACAGACCGCACCGCCTCTCCAATCCAGGGGGTGACATGGGTTCCGTTAGAAATTCAAGTCAACTCGCAAGGAACCCCCAATGCGTATCGTTCCTATCTTCAGTTCATGAAGGCCCTCACCCGATCCGGACCAAGAGTCGACATTCAGAATGTGACGGTCATGGGTGATGGTCAACAAGCAACTCACTTAACCATTGGATTGTCGGTATGGATGAAAACCAACGATTCCGTCGAGCTTTAAAAAACCCCATGGTCGCGACTGGTCTGTGCCTTCTGGCAGGATTCGCGGTGTATGCGAATATCGTGGATACGGCATCCGATGCACCCGGCATCATCTCGGTGGGGCTGAATCGACTGCTTTCTGCTCCAACTCTCCCTCCCCCTACTTCTGCGGGGCGACCCCATGACGATGAGGCCGGTCTATGGATCGAACACTCCAGTCGTGATCCTTTTGCCCCCATTGTGGTCGCCTCTCAGGCTCCATCGGACTCACCGTCGATGACAGGGGTCCAAACAGGCGAACCCCCACTTACTAAGAATGAGTTCACCCTTAAAGCCATTGCCGTCGAAGGTGAGCAACGGAGCGCGGTGATCAACCGGACCGTGGTGTATGAAGGAGAAATGATTAACGGACATCAGGTCATGTCCATTCAGCCTAAAGGGGTGTTGTTAAGACATCAGGGCAGAACCCAATGGTTAACATTTCCCGAGAAAGCGACGTCATAACTTTCCTCGCCACTCTATGAAAGACGCCATGCGACACAACATAATAATGACTCCTCAGATCTCCGCATTCTCCAGCCGACCGGCAAACGGAGCATCTATCACATGTAGCATAGGAGTTTTTCAAAGCCTGGTTCTATTCGGCATTTTCAGTTTATGGGGGTGCACAATGGCCAATCAAGATGCAGACCGGCCAAGCGCAGATCCCATCACCACACACACCTCACAGAGCGTTTCCCTGAGGTTAGATTTGGCGGCAGTACCCGGGAACAACCCTCAGGCAACATTTTCGCTAGAGGATCGCATGTGGCTCACCAGCGATCTCCCCAAACCTCCGACACAGCCACCTGCCACTTCTTTGGGGCCCTTGTATTCTTTTCGTGCACAAGACCTGCCGGTCATCGACGCGTTGGCGTTGTTTGCACGTAGCAACCATTTAAATATTGTGGCCGGGCCAGAAATTACCGGCACCATCACCGTAGCCTTTCATGATCTTCCCCTGGAACAGGCGATGTCGGCCATTTTGGAAGCCCATGGCTATTATTGGGAACACCACAAGAACCTGATTCAAGTCAGGCAATTTAAAACCATCATGTTGAATATCGATTACATCCGTCTTGTACGGGGCGGAACCGGAGAGAACCGGGCGAAGATGAATTCCGGTTCCGGTGGAGGATCAGGGTCCTCCTCCCAAGACACCGGACAAATCACGGTCAACCAGCAGGATGAAATTAAATTTTGGGAAGAACTGGAAAAACAAATTCAGACCCTCATGTCGAAGGATGGGCGATTGGTCATCAACCGACTTTCAGGGACGATTCAGGTGACCGATTGGTATCAACGAGTCGATGAAATCGACCACTTTCTCAAAACCGTGCACCAGGCCCTGTACCGACAAGTGGAAATTGAGGTTAAAATCTACGAAGTGAATTTGAATGACAGTTACAGCCTCGGGATTGATTGGACCAAGATCAATTTTTATGGCACGTCGGGTAATTTCGAATTGGCCAATATTATTTTGGCACCCTTCGGTGGATTTATCCCCAAGGCCGCCACGACCACGATTTCCTTTGCAGACGGAAGCTTCGATGGCGTCCTGAAAGCTCTTGCAGAACAAGGAGAAATTCGCGTGGTGTCCCAACCTCGGGTGGTCACCATGAATAATCAACCGGCCTTGATCAAAGTGGCCACCGATCAACCATTTTTCACCTCAACCGTTGCTCAAGGAACTGCCGGGAGTGGCAATATTGTCACTGAGCAAGTGCGATCCGTCACGGTAGGCTTGGTCCTTTCCGTCACACCACAAATTTCTGAAGACGGCTGGATCATGTTGGATGTGACCCCCATTATTTCTCGCCTCCGTGAAATCGTAGATTCCCCTCAAGAGACCGCCAATGCGCCCGTCTTGGATATCAAGCAATCTTCCGCCCTCGTCCGTCTCAAAGATGGGGAAATGGTAATCATCGGGGGACTCATCCAAGAAGAATCCTCGGAGACTGAGCGTAAAGTTCCTATACTGGGGGACATTCCTTACCTAGGCCGCCTGTTTAAAGGGACGTACACTGTCAAAACAAAAAGTGAATTGGTCATCTTTTTATCTCCAAAAATTGTGCGGTCTACATCATGACGACACTCGACCTTAGCCTCTGTTACCAAGAGTTGGGATTTACAGAACCGCCGTTTCGGCTCACACCCGATACCGACTTCTTTTTTCCCGGCAGCCATCATTTGGAAGCGCTGAACCATCTCAGATTTGGCATTGCCAGTGGCGGTCTCACTATGCTGACGGGGGAAGTGGGTCTCGGCAAAACCCTGTTGTGCCGGCACCTGCTTCGCCATCCCCCGACCGGGGTCCGATTCGCTTACCTCATGAATCCGGATCAGTCCTATGCCGATTTGCTCACATCCATTTACGAAGATTTAACCGGGACACTGCCTGAGGATCAGTCACTTGGGGCCTTACAACGGGAATTGCCTAAGCTGTTGCTCCGTCTGGCCGGGGAAGGAGAACGGGTCGTTGTGTTGGTTGACGAAGCCCACCGGCTCAGTGGAAAAGTCCTCGAAGGTCTTCGACTTCTCTCAAACCTTGATACCGAAAAAGACAAGTTGATGTGTCTCCTGCTGGTTGGACAACCGGAGTTGGAACAAAAGCTGGCGACTCGAGCCTTTCGACCATTGCGGCAACGGATTAGCGTCCGCTATCGCCTTGAATCATTTACCTGGAAGGAGACTCGTGCGTACATTCGACATCGCCTGCATATTGCCGATGCCCGACACCGGTTTCAACTTGGCGTAGGAGTCCTCTGGCTCATTTATGCTTGGAGTGGTGGAGTCCCACGCCGCATCAATCAACTGTGCGACCGTGCCCTGTTAGCGGCTTATGCCCAGGGCCGATATATTGTGACTCCCCTGATGATCTTGCGCGCCACCAAAGAATTCCTCCCGAAGTGAGAGCATCACAGAAATTCAACAGACCATGAGTATCATCGCAGACACCCTCCAACGACTTCAGACCCAGACCAAAAGTGAAATGACTGAGACGCCTCATCAGACACCTCTTGTCCTTCCAGCTAGAGTGAGAAGAGACCTGGGTTGGCACCACCGACCGTCTCCATTAAAGGTTTGGTTGGTCGGGATCGGCATGGCGATCGGATTAAGCAGTCTAGGTCTGGGTACCTACTGGATCGGCTTACATCTGGATTTCGGCATGCCAACGGAAGCCTCCCCTTTTCCCAGTCAGCGTGTGGCTCTTTCGAACTCCTCTTCGCTTGTGGAGACTCCGCCTGTCGAGCCGCTATCTTCTGATGCCGCGCAGATACCAACTGCTGACCCTGTTGAGAATCTTTCAGTATCAGCTGCCCAGGAAGCGGATGAGGAATCGCCCACATCTCAAGAGGGGTCTTCAATGGAACCATCCTCCCCATTGGCTTTCGAACCTACTCCCCCCGTATCATCCGTGGGAAATACTCCAGCCTCCTCCGCACCTGCACCACAATTAATAACCCCCACATTCGATTACCCTCAGCAGAAAACCGTCGCCACGTCCCTCTCCACGCCACCCAAAACAACAGACCTATCTCCGAAACACCAGAGCACCGTTCCGAAGAAAATTGCGACCAGTTCTCCTGTCACGGTCATTGTCCAAACAGAACAACCTGATTCGGACCTTGTCGAATCCGCCTCCGTCAATGAGACTGGCACACTCCTAACGTTAGAAGCCGATTTAGAAGAAGAAAAAATCAATCTGGATGAGCTCACAACCACCACGGCTCTTGTGATTGACGAGACTTCTGTCCCTGTTAGCACGACAGCCCGTTCTCTGAAAATTGAGGGGTCTCGGGAGAATGCCCAGGTCACAGGTCGGACTCAACGATCTCCGGTCAATTGGCTTCATCATGCCCAAGAACTCATTCAAACCGGGAAATACGAAGAAGCTCAGGCTATGCTCTCCCCACTGTTCCATGATCCCCCCGTCACTTGGGAACCATGGTTTTGGATGGGAACCGCATATTTGGGGGCAGGCCAGCTTGAGCAGGCCGATCAGTATTTCTTGAGCGGTCTCGCACGCAACGACAAAGTCCCACAATTATGGATTCAACGAGCGCTGGTGGCGCAACAACAAGGAAGTTTCCAACTTGCAGTGCATGAACTTCGTCAAGCCGAGGCACTCCAACCGGATCTGCCCCATATCCATTTGAATATGGGCTATGCTTATGAGCGAATGGGGAATAATCGGTTAGCGAATCAATATTTTGGTAGATTCTTACAATTAACAGAAGGCCAGCCGGAGTTCTTTTCTATCAGGAAAAAATTGTTTGCCAGCTTGACGTCCATAACCAAAACGCCGGCCTCCACAACAGGCACCCATGTAAGTCTTCGGGGAGAACAATAACCGTCAGCCCAGGAGGGGCTTCATTGTTGTGGAAACCTTTATGGCGTATTCATCCGCACACCCGGGTTCTCTGTATTAATTCTCCCTGTCTTTTCACATTTCTACAGTTGATGTTTGAAAACGCCGACATTTGAGGAAAACACCCATGAGCAGGGGCGTGTTGGAAAGGCCTAATCAATTAGACCGATGGGTCGTATTCTGCAACCTACCCGACAGGAGAGAACATTCAGGCCACAATTTTGACCAAGGAAGGTTTCATGAAACTCCAAACATTTCATATCGACAATTCTCGCCCATCAGTCACCCGGCCCGACTTTGTCGACGATCCACAAAAATCATTGGTCATCCTCTTTGGAGGATCAGGGTTTTTGAATGCCCCGGAACGCCTTCAGGACCTCTGCCAGACCTTTACCGGTACACCCATCATTGGATGCTCGACCTCAGGCGAGGTATTTGGTAATGAGATCAAGGACGACAGTATTGTCGGAGGCGTCCTGCAATTCGAGTGGACCACTGTGCGCCCAATCACCTCCTCCATCGCCGACCCGTCACAATCATTTCACGTTGGACAGGAATTGACCAAAGAGCTTCTGCGTCCCGATCTGTCAGGAATTCTGGTCCTCTCGGACGGGTTGAAGGTTAATGGAAGTGAGCTCGTACGAGGCATCAATTCCCACCTGCCGGAATCGGTCGTGGTCACTGGCGGGTTAGCGGGCGATGGATCCCGATTTCAACACACATGGGTCATTCAGGACGGCACACCCCGTGAAGGCGTCATCTCCGCCGTTGGTTTTTTCGGGGACCATATCCGATTTGGACATGGATCGAAAGGTGGATGGGATTTTTTCGGGCCTGAACGACGTGTCACCAAATCTGTCGGAAATATTTTATACGAACTCGATGGGAAGCCTGCGCTGGAACTCTATAAGCAATATTTAGGCGACCGTGCAACAGGGCTTCCCGCGACCGCACTCTTATTCCCGCTCGCCATCAAATCCACTGTGGCTGGAGAAGATTATTTAGTTCGCACCATTCTCGGAGTCGACGAAACCCATCAATCCATGACCTTCGCCGGCGACATCCCACAAGATTCTATGACACAACTCATGCGCGCCAACTTCGACCGTCTCATTGATGGCGCGTCACAAGCCGCTCTTCTGGCCAATATCCACGATGCCGGCAACAATTTAGCCATTGCGATCACCTGCGTCGGTCGTCGATTAATCCTTGGAGAGCGAGCGGAAGAAGAAATCGAAGCGACACTGGAGATCTTTCCTCCCGGCATGCAACAAATCGGGTTTTATTCGTATGGGGAACTCTCTCCCTATGCCAATGGGCCATGCAATCTTCATAATCAAACCATGACGATCACCACCATTTCGGAGGAATAACGGTTCATGCATCCACTGTTGAAACGTCAACTCAAACGGCTGGGGCTCATCGACCCCACTCAGCCCCCTCCAGCTGGAGTCTGGACCCACCTATGGGAACGGGTCAGCCAAGCCTACACAGAAGCTGACCAGGGCCGGGAGCTCTTGGAACGATCCCTGGCGCTGTCTTCCCAAGAAATGCAACAGCTCTACGAAAACCTTCGCCAGACCAGTGAACGCCGCATCAAAGGCATGGAGGATCAGACCCAAAACATTATCGCACACAGCCTCGATGGCATTATCGGCATGAATGCAGACGGTCAGGTCATCGCCTGGAATCCACAAGCCGCGAGGTTGTTTGGGTGGACAAAGGAAGACATTCTCGGGAAACAACTGGGCGAGATGATTATTCCCCTTCAGTATCGAGAAGCCCACCAGCAAGGCCTCAAGCGATATATGAGCACCAGAATCGGTAAAGTCCTGAATCAACGAACCGAAATTTCCGCACTCCATCGTGATGGCAGGGAATTTCCCCTCGAACTGACCATCATTCCTATTGAGCAAGACGGAACCGTATTTTTTTACGCGTTCACGCGAGATATCACCCTTCAAAAATCAGCCGAAGACCACTTACGAAAAGCCAAAGACGCAGCGGAGATGACCACCAAAGCCAAAAGTGAATTTTTGGCAACCATGAGCCATGAAATTCGCACGCCGATGAATGGCATCATCGGCATGACCGGCCTGTTGCTAGAAACCACATTGACTCCTCAACAAAAGCAATTTGCGGAAACAGTTCGGAGTTCAGGTGAGGCCTTACTGACGATCATTAATGACATCCTGGATTTCTCAAAGATCGAGGCCGGCAAACTTGATCTAGAAGTGATTGATTTCGATCTCCGCATAGCCATTGAGGACACGTTGGAATTGCTGGGGGAACTGGCTGGCAGGAAAAAACTCGAACTCCTGGGTCTTGTCTCTGCCCACGTCCCCACGGCTCTACGAGGGGATCCTGGACGATTCCGGCAAATAGTACTCAATCTCATCAGCAATGCGATTAAATTTACTCAGAGAGGCGAGGTCGTGGTGGAGGTGTCTCTCCTTATTGAAACCGAGACTCATGCCACTATCAGAGTTGAGGTACGTGATACGGGAATCGGCGTTCCAGTCGAAAAACTCGCTCAATTATTCCAGCCGTTTTCGCAAGCCGATAGTTCGACAACACGACGGTTCGGAGGCACCGGTCTCGGACTGGCCATCTGCAAACAATTGGTTGAGCTCATGGGCGGGACCATCGGCTTGGATAGTCACCTCGCCAAGGGCAGCACGGTTTGGTTCACCACAGAATTTTCCAAACAACCGAATCCTCCGGCCATCTCTCATCGTCATATCCCACTGAAAGGATTGCGCCTGTGTTGCGTGGACGATCATTCCGCAAACCTTGACCTCATCACCCACTATGCCACCGATTGGGGCATGGAAGTCAGCACGGCCTCCACCCCGGCGAAAGGTCTCGCCCTCCTGCAATCCGCCGCACAGAAGGGACGACCATTTGATCTGGCCATCCTCGATATGGAAATGCCGGGCATGGATGGCATGACTCTGGCTCGTGTTCTGAAAA
>JACDDF010000435.1 GCA_013817135.1 Nitrospirales bacterium | reverse complement strand
GGCAAAGAACAAGGGCGAGCGCCTCCCGCGAAAGCGACTTGGCAAGGTCAAAACCGATGCAGGAAATAGAGAGAAGCTCAAGGCACTGAGTACACTCTCACCGGTGTTCGACATGACCTCCAATGGCACCAATGTCCAGGTAAACATCGAGAGAAAATAAACAGTCGTAAGACCTGGGAGCGATTGGCAGCAGGCGGAGTCGGCTGGTCTAGGATGGGAAGACCTGGCCTCCTTTCCCATTGTTTAGCAGACTCAAAATTCCGGCGGTGCGCCAGCCGAGTATGAAAACACATTCGGCTGGCGCAAAAGCTATGCGAGGCGCGCTTACCTCTGGGTAGACGGCTCAGGGAAAATGGAAATCTTGTCCGGTGTCTGTCCCGGCGTGTTGCGGGTTTCCATTGCCACTGGCGCGGTTAAACTGGCTGTGCCTTCTAACAGAATATCAGCCACGAGTGCCCCAGGGATGGAATAGGCGCGTTGCGGTTGCTGCTGCGCGATCGTCATTTCCCTGGTCACGTCGCCGCTCGGATGAGTGCCTGTGATCGCAGATTTCATCTTTGCGATCCGGTCGGACAGGTCGACCCGTGTTGCTGCTTGTAATTTATCTCGTAATTGTTGGTCGACGATCTGCCAATATCCCACCTTGATATCATCCAACATTGTCTTCGACTCGCTGGCCATCTGAAGGTCAGACATCGTCAGCGCAGACCCATCGCCTTCCAGACGCGGCGTTCCCCAATAATAGATCGTGCCATTGAGATCTCCAGTGGTGTTGATGGTGAGCAGCACTTTCCCCGACGAGTCTGAAGCCGTGGCCTTGTCGATGACCATGTCGACGGTGCCGTCTTTCATGGGCTGGTGCACCAGCCTCTCCTGCAGCCCTCGGTTCACCTCGGAGTATGGCACGCTCACGGAGGCCAGGACTTTATACGGCTTCCCCTCAAGGAGGGCGGCTCCTGAGGTGATTTTCATGGCTTCGGTAGTTGGCTTGCCGCAAGAATTCTCAAAAGTCGCCGTCGGTGTTTCGTTGACGACGATAGGAATGGTCGTCCGCTGCACGTTGCCCTTTAGGGTTCCGATCGCCATTTCTTTCGGTTTTCCATAAATGCATGCCTGCGTGTTGAATTTCACCACATTCACGGCCACCGGCGCTTGTAATAGCGTCCAGACCTGTTCCAAGGGAATTTGGAATCCGGCTTCATCGACGGCCCGTGTCATGTTCTCGACGACCATGGGGGTGTTCAGAAGTTCGGCCAGTTGATCTTTGACCGGAATATTGAACATGTTGCACTTACTCTCGCTCTCAGGTTTGAGGTCGATGGCCATTTGAGGGCTTTTGAGACTCAGGACGAGTGCACCACCCTCTTGTCCCATCTCGAGTTGCCCTGTGGTATGAAGGATGGGATAGATGGGATCTAAACGACAGCCCCGGAGGGCGGTTTTGGCCTCAATATCCCCTCTGTATGTGGAGTGGATGGTGACCAAGCCATCCTGAATGGTCACTTGTGGCTCTGCTTCCCGGACGAAATCCCACCTGTAGTCATCCCTCAACGGATGAAAGGCTTCGCTGAAGTGTTCCGGCATGGATGCCTGTAATGTCTGCTCCAGGGGAGTCAGATTAAGGACGAGCGTAACGGGAAGCGCTGAATCAGGAAGTTGGACCACGGGCACATCAATCGCGCCGGGGGTCGGTGGGGTAAATTGCTTGGGCGGAACTGATTTGGCCGTGTACGGCGGTATCGTATGGCTGCACGCGACCGCCACCAACAAACAGGGTAGTAATGCAATGCCTCGTTTCCAGGTCCTCATAATTTACTCCTTGGGTGTCACAACCCGTTAACATAATATTGAAGAAATTGCTGCCGAACACTTGGACGCCCACTTCCCTATCCCCAATTGGAGGTAGGTACCGGACGTCATCTCCTTTGTTTATTAGATTGGATTTTAAAGATGCCAGGAGCAGTTTTGCCTGTCCGACAACTTTCCCCCCTCTCATTTTCACACGTTCATTTATATCAGGATCACCCCAAAAAGGCGATGGATAAAAAACATGAATATAGGGGAAAAAATATTCAACCCCATGGAAAATTTTCCACTCACCTTTCAGTTCCAAAAATGACCATTCCTTGAACTCGGGGTTGGTGCGGATACCGCAACGATTTCGCTCAATTTTGGTCCACAACGGCTTGAATACTCCTGAGCCATTATCCGGAGTGTTTTGGCTGAATGCGGCAGCGGTGAGGCGCCGTCTGAAGCAGGCGCATCGGCGAATGGGAGATGGCAAGAGCTGACCTCTCATTGGGCGGCGAAACCTCAGATCTCAAACGCCTTTAAGGAGACGGCGGGGCAACTGTCCAGGCTCAAACGGATGTATGCGGATCTCGCCCTCTAAAACCGCGCGCTGGAGGAGTTGATCGAAAAAAAGCTCTTACACCCTCGGACAAACGAACGGCAGTGAAGCGCGGGCAGGACGAGAAGATTGGGCCTTATTGGCAAATAGGTGAAGTTATGAATGAGGGCCAACCGTAATCACGGGACCAAAAGCGGGAAATGGCACAAGTGTCGTCATGTCATTGTTGACCCTGGGCCAGCCATTCACGGGTCAATCGTCGTGATTCAACATATTGTTCCAAAGTCATCTTATTAGCCACGATGTCTCTTAATTCAGCAGCGCCTTTTCTATCTTTTGCCGCCGCTAAGCTTGCCCACATATGGGCCTGAATGTAGTCCTCCGGCACACCCTGCCCCTTAAAATACATCTCACCCAACTTGCTCTGCGCCCAGGAGAAGCCCTGCTCCCCCGCCAACCGATACCAGCGCATCGCTTCGACATCATCCTGGGGCACCCCTTGGCCGGTGGCGAACATCAAACCCAGGTTGAATTGCGCTTGAGGCAAGCCCTGGTCGGCCGACAACCGATACCAGCGTACCGCTTCGGCACCATCCTGGGGCACCCCTCGGCCGGTGGCATACATAAAACCCAGGTTGAATTGCGCTTGGGGCAAACCCTGTTCGGCTGACAACTGATACCAGCTGTACCGCCTCGGCCTGATCCTGAGGCATTCCCTGGCCGGTCGCGTACTTGCTACCCAGGTGGTACTGCGCGGCCGCCTCGCCCTGTTCCGCGGCCAACCGATACCAACGCACCGCTTCCACATGATTCCGGGGTACCCCTTGGCCGATGTCGTACATAATACCCAGCACGAACTGCGCGTCGGGATGGCCCTTATCCGCCGCCAGCCGATACCAGCGCATCGCCTCCGCATAATCCAGGGATACCCCTTGGCCGTCATGGTACATGGCACCCAGCCTGTAT
>JACDDF010000434.1 GCA_013817135.1 Nitrospirales bacterium | reverse complement strand
GGCCGTACGGGAAGGGTCACATTGCTCATGCCAGTCCGGACGGTCAACGTCACGGGAACGGGCGGCGGCCAGGCAATCGGCCAGTAACTGGTGGAGAGTGAGAGCCTGATCCGGGAGCCCGGAGGGAATGCATGGGCAAGGTCGTTGAGTTGCACCCGTACCTGATACCAACGGCCCGGCGCGAGCGGTTGCGGTGATTCATGACTCTCGCGATGGGTGAGATTCAACAGCCCGTACGTCACACGCAGAACGGACCCGTCGGGGGCGACTTCTCCAAGACGGACGGCGATCATCGCCACCGATTGATTGACGCATAGATCAAGTGCCACGACCGGTGCGCCCAAGACCTCAAGTCGTTCGGTGAGCGGATCACTATCGAAGACGAGGGAACCGCCATCGTCGGGTCGTTGGTCGCGCGGCATTTCACCATCCGCGCCGAATCCGCACCATTCTCCGGACCGGACCCCGGTTGTCTGTGGTGAGCAAAACGACAGCTCCGTGGGTTTTTCGGGAATAGGGGAGAGATGTCCCTGTTCTAAGAACCAGCGGCGCTCGCTGATCCGGGGACTTGGCCAGGTGTCTTCCGCTACCCATCTCCCCGGCCATACGGCGTATTGAGGTTGCGGGGGCTGACTCTCCTGCATCCATACCCGAAATGCGGGTTCATCCATGATTCCGGTCTCTTTGCCCTTCAGCCAATGGTCCCACCATCTGACGGCCTCTTGCAGAAAGCCGATGGCAGGGCCGGGAACGCCGTCTTGCGGAAAGACATGGGCCCACGGACCGATAAGCGATTTTTTCGGACAGGAGAGGTGGGTCATGAGCCGTGGGATGGCGTTGGTATAGCCATCGGCCCAGCCTCCGATGGCGTAAACCGGACAGCGAATGGCGGCGTAATTTTCGCACACCGACCCATGTTTCCAATAATTGTCCCGCGATTGGTGGCGCATCCAGACCACGGGAAACGGTTCGAGATTGTTTAACCGTTCCTGCCACATGTCCCACCATTTGTCGCCCACAATTTCCGGGTCAGGCGGCAGCGCCGAGTACAGGGTCAGCATGGAACCCCACTGCATATTCTCATTTAAGAGACAGCCGCCCATATAGTGCGCGTCATCCGCGTACCGGTCATCAGTAGAACATAACGTGATGATGGCTTTCAGATTCGCCGGATTCCGCGCCGCGACCTGGAGCGCATTGAATCCGCCCCAGGAAATCCCCATCATCCCGATCGCGCCCGAACACCAGGGTTGTTTGGCGATCCAGGTGATGATTTCCAGTGCGTCGTCATGTTCCTGATGGGAATATTCATCATGCAGGATACCTTCCGAATCCCCTGATCCCCGGATATCCACGCGAATGCTGGCATATCCATGCGCCGCAAAATACCGATGGATCGGCTCGTCCCGTGATCGCATGAAGTCCCGTTTGCGATAGGGGATGTATTCCAGAATAGCCGGAACCGGTTCCGTGGCGGCTGACTTCGGCAACCAGAGGCGTGCGGCGATTCGGCATCCGTCCGACATGGTAATCCAGGTGTTTTCGATTTCCGTAATACGGTCGAGGATGGTGGGGTCGATGAACATGAGCGTTGTTGCAAGCTTGTTAGCGCTAGCGCAGTTCCGCAGCCGATTCGCGGAGAATTTTTGGAGGGGTGGCTCGATTGGGTTGAAACTGATGGGTGGACCAAAAACTCAGCGCCAGCTTTTCTCTTACTTCGAATCCCGTTTCAAGGTCCCAGCAGTTGACGATAGCCAGACGAAATCCGCCTGGCGGCATGGAGTGGTCCTTCGGAGGTTTTTCTTCATGGAACGTGATTTGAATGCTGGAGACATGTGGTGTTTGGCGCAACTGGTCAATCACGTCTTGGGAGGGGTGCTGATAATGGACACCGTGGGCACCAAACAAGACGACACTGTACCCTTCTTGTCGATGGGATTCATCGAATTGCCATTTTTCTTCCGCATATAGCCGCACGAGAGACTCAATCCAACCGGCGCCGTACAAATCCGGCCATTGGTCGGCAAATCGTAAATGTACCTCGATAATTTTGCCACCGATCGTCTCAAAGTTGATCATGCCGGTGTATCCGGCAAGATGCCGGCGGAGCCAGTCACCGCAGTATGTTTCGATGGTGGGATTTGGCGCCGCCAACACCGTCCAATAATCGAACATTCCTCCTTCCAGCGGTTTGCCGATAGCATGCCGCCACCAGTTCGGTTCGCCCTTGACCATGGCGACGTCGCTCGACACGTGATCCCCCTGGAGTAAGGGCATCCACATGTGGCCTGGTCGTTCCAAATGTTTGTATTCTTTTAACGAACGCAACACGCGGCTCCCGGCACCCATGCCGCGCATGTTGTAGATCGGTTTTGAGAATACAGGAAAGGAGGATGGATCCAACCCGTGCGGAGCACACGGCAGGTTTTGGCTTTCGGCAATCATCAGTTTGTTATAGATCCACTTGTACTGCGGGTACCACGCCCACGCATCGCCGTCTTCAGTAGGGATGTTGACATCAAGCGGGCAGGGGATGCCTTCGAAATACTGCATTCTCCAGGGATCAGCTTCACAAATCGGCATGTTCGTCTCTTCCTTTCAACCCAGCATAGCCCTTACGGTATTTCCCTGCCATTCTAAGCGAGATTTGATCATGCAACAACCTTTTGAGCAGATCCCTTCTCAGAGCATCTAATGAGCGCGATTACCTTGTCATGGCCACAGAGAAAGAGGAATGTCAAAGACTCCTGTGAATGACCCTCAGAACCCGTCTCTATGTCCCAGCGGAACAGACGAATCATCAGATGAGAAGGGAAAAGTATCCATTTCATTCCACAATTGAAAGTCTCAATATAAGGGTAGTTTTGCTCACGCTGGTTAAGCCATTTTTCCTAACCATAACGTTTACTTTACGGAGAAAGGATCTACCATGAGTTTCTTTAGCAAAATCCTTGATAAGCTTGGTTTCAATAGTTCCGAGGCACAGGCTGCTCCCGCCCCTCAACCCACTTCTGTCCCGCAAGCTGCACCAGCATCCGCTGCACCTTCCGCGGGGGGCACGGTGGTGGATGTGAAGGGTAAACTTGAAGGTCTGGCTGCCTCGAACCCACAAAAGCTTAATTGGAAAACTTCGATTGTGGACCTGCTGAAGCTCCTCGATCTCGATAGCAGCTTCACCGCTCGCAAGGAACTGGCGACCGAGCTTGGTTGTCCTGCCGACAAAATGAAGGATTCCGCGGAGATGAATATGTGGCTGCACAAGACTGTCCTGCAAAAACTCGCCGAGAACGGAGGCATTATTCCGAAGGAACTGTTGGA
>JACDDF010000433.1 GCA_013817135.1 Nitrospirales bacterium | reverse complement strand
CTTTCTCAATACGTCCCGCAGCGCCTGAACGACTCGTTGGCCTTATATTGGTCCTCATGGGGACGACTTCCTATTGAACGTTGTTCGTCGTTCCTTGTCTGGGGGGGACGGTCTGCCCTGGCTCCTTTGGAGGGAGTAGGCTCTGTGGGTCCTCGCCCCAGCAAGCGCCAGGGATACATGATCATGAATAAAGAACCGAACCGTATCACAAATAACTCCAGAGGATTATATAAGGCTCCGCAAGTTGCTCCCTATAATTAAAGGAATGCTAGTTTCAGCAGGCTCCCCTGGCCTGGTGGTGTGGCCGAGCAGTGCAGCCGACCACGGAGAAAAGGCGCGCAGTGTTTGAGCCTTGCGAGTTTGCGCGACCACGGGGTCGGCGAACCGCGCAGGGAACCCGAAGGGCCACAGCATGGCCAAGATGGTTTTGGGTCCTTTTGCCGAAACAAAAGGACCTCGCCTGCCGGGGCGAAACCCGGCAACATTGAAAATCGCTTGGATATTGCCGTTGGATAAATGAATACGAAGTTTTTTCGGCTATCAACGTATGTTGCGTATTCACAAAACTATAAGATGGATTCCCGATAAAAACTGTCGGGAATGACGGAGTTGGAGTATAGGCTTAGATCGAATGAGTCCATGCCCTATCTCATTGCTTATGAAAAAGGCGGACCATACATAATACAAGGGTCCACATTCTTTCATGTGAGTCCCTGAAAGGTACGTTTCCCCATGGTCCGACGCCTGCTGTCCGACCAGGGGGACGGACGCTCTTCTTTCTCGGCGGGCCTTGTTTGAGCCCTTCGACAAAACTCAGGATAGACTCCGCGAGTTGGACCGCTCTCCTGTATCCCGCGGCCGTCCACTCTGATGAGGCCGGGCTGGGCGTCAATGGTTTTGGGTCCTTTTCCCGAAAGAAAAGTAGCTCGCCTGCCGGGGCGAAACCCGGCAATATTGAAAAGCGCTTTGACATAGTGTGGAACACAAGAGCGTGAGCTTCCACCGATCAAGGGGGCATACGGATAAGGCCAGGATGGATTTCCGATAATAACCTGTCGGGAATGACGGGAAAAAATGCATGCAGGCTATGGGGTTGTCCAGGAAGGGTATTCCTTGCGACCTTCAATGCCGGGGATTTATTGTTGGAAGGGGAGGCTATTGGTCGCGGTTGACCATGTAGCAGGCAGTGATGGAGAGGGATCGTTTGGCCATGCAGGCGGGGAACGGTTCAAGGTCTAGGACTGCGGCTTCTACGTATTCTCGCGCACGAGCAGTGGAATAGGCCAGAGAGCCTTGTTTCTGCATTAGTTGGATGATTTTCGTGACGTCCTCATCCTCAATGGAATGTGCCAAAATCTTTTCGGTGATCCATTGCTTGTCTTGGGGTGAACAGGTCTGAAGAAGATGGAGGAGGGGAATGGTGATCATGCCCTGACGGATATCCTGCCCAAGGGCTTTGCCGAGTTTCGCACGGTCTGCGGCATAATCCAAACGATCGTCAGCCAATTGAAAGGCCATGCCAAGATGGTAGCCAAACCGATAGAGAGCGGATTGTTCTTCTATTGAGGCACCCCCCACGATCGCCCCAACCTTACAGGATGCAGCAACAAGGGCTGCTGTTTTAAATTCAACAATTTTGAGGTAGTCAACCTCCGACAGGTGTGGTTGGCTATTGGCGCAGAGTTGAAGAACCTCCCCTTCAGCCATTTTTCGGCACGCATCCGCTAAGGCTTCGTTGATGCCATGATTGTGGAAGGTGGCAATCAGGGCCATGGCCTGAGAATACAAATAATCACCCACAAGGATGCTGGCCTGGTTACCCCAGATTTTCCTCGCAGTTGGTTGTCCCCGTCGTAGATCGGCCTCGTCTAACACATCGTCATGCAGTAAGGTGGCCGTATGAATAAATTCAACGAGACTGCCCAGCAACAAAAAGTCTTTTTGGAGAAATCCACAGAGCCGCGCACAGAGAATTAGGAGCAGCGGCCGGATACGCTTTCCACCGCTGGCAAAGATATGCCCAGCGACGGTATTGATGAGCGGGGCATGCGATTCAAGATGTTTGGTGATTTGGCTTTCAACCTCGATTAAGTCTGGCCGAAAGGCTTCCCACACATCCTCCATGGATTCCAGGTCTCTGAGGGCTGGTTCCTGATGCATGGCGGCGATACTAGGGGGTAGCCTGTGGATTGTCAAGCTGAACCATAGCCTGGAAATCAATCAACACTCTTCCCAAAACCCCCTGCCTGTGAGGAAAAAATTCCGTAGGTGAAAACGGTTTGTCTTGACAGATTTTTTGACCATCCATTAATGTTGTCGTTTACAATTTTGATTCGTTCTTCCCTTTTTTTCCGTCACTCTCCGGGGCTACACAACGACATCAATGGCCCATTGAGTCTCTACTAAGGGGTGGCGTGTCTCTTTATAATGATGACCAGCAACATTTTTATAGGTGAAACGTGAAACAAGTGGATAATCAACCAGAGTGGAACTTCCCAGGATTGCCTTCAGCTCAAGGCCTCTACCACCCTGGAAATGAGCATGATGGCTGTGGAATCGGGTTTGTTGCCCATATAAAGGGGCAAAAATCTCACGACATCATAGAAAAGGGGCTGGAGGTCAACAAAAATCTCACTCATCGGGGAGCACAAGGGTGTGACCCATGTACCGGTGATGGGGCAGGAATTCTCTCTCAGATACCCCATGATTTTTTTCATCGGGTTGCTGCCGAAACTGGTGTCGACCTTCCGGTAGCTGGGGCCTATGGTGTAGGCATGGTGTTTTTGCCGCAGGATGCCAAGACCAGGCAACAGTGCGAAGCCGTTTTCGAAGCGATCATACGTGAGGAGGGTCAAAGATTTTTAGGATGGCGTGATGTTCCAGCCAAAGAGGATCACATTGGGGAACAGGCTCGAAAAACGATGCCAGCCATTCGACAGTTTTTTGTCGCACGTGAATTACTGAATCCGATGCAGTTTGAACGAAAACTGTATGTCATTCGTAAACGGATAACCCGGGCCGTTCGGGAATCAGCTCTCCCGGGGAAAGAATGGGTCTATATATCCAGTCTGTCCGGCCACACGATTGTCTATAAGGGAATGTTGTTGCCCGAACAGGTTTCTCTATTTTATCCCGATCTTGCGGATCCCACCTTTACGTCGGCGTTGGCCCTTGTGCATTCTCGCTTTAGTACAAACACGTTTCCCACCTGGGCCTTAGCCCATCCCTATCGCTATTCCGTCCATAACGGCGAAATTAATACGCTGAAGGGGAATGTCAATTGGATGCGGGCCCGACAGGGGAGGCTTGCCTCTGACCTGTTTGGAGA
>JACDDF010000432.1 GCA_013817135.1 Nitrospirales bacterium | reverse complement strand
ATCATCACGCGTATTTTTTTACCATTCATATAGATCCCCCTAATTCAGTAAAGAGTAAACAGTGAGGAGTCAGGAGCAAAAAGCAAGATGGTCTTTTCTCTCGATATTCCTCTCTCCTCACGCCTTACTCCTTACGCCTCTCGTGTTTTCTCAAAAAAGTGTGACGTCCGACTGCACAGGAGCATGTTGAAGTTTCCTCCGGTACTGCCCCTCCTCTTGCGCAATCGCACTCGCCACCACACGGTCGAGCTTTTTCATGAGCACTTTCCCCGAATCGGTGAAATAGTACACCTTCCGAGGACAGACATCTCCGACATCGGCTTTAATAGGCGACAGACCCTCCTGTTCCAAAAAGGCGAGAGCCCAAGCGGCATTTTGTGCCCCAATATCAATGGTGCCATCATAAATCTTCCCCCCGCCAAAGACCTTCGCTTCAAGCCGCTCCTTTTTCCCGCCTCGCTTGAAAATATCGTTCATCAGCATCTCCATGGCAAAGCTGCCGTATCGTCCAGAATCAGCCCAATTATCGTGTCCTTCAGTATTGGAAGGAGCGGCTAACATAAAATGATTCATCCCTCCCACGCCGGCCAGTGGATCTCGCAGACACACCGAGATACAGGAACCTAATACCGTATACACGACTTTGGGTTCCCGGCTTACAAAATATTCACCTGGGAGAATGACGGCCACTTCGTAGGGGAAGCGGGTATCCTGCATCCGCCGAATATGTCCAAATTCCATCAATCCTGTAGATGACATAATTTCCTTAAAGTAAGGAGAGAACAGTCAGGAGCATGAGAAACGGAATGAATGTTTCCACTTCCCCACTCCTCACCACTTACCCTTCACCCCCTACGCCTCACTCTTCACGCTGACCGGTTTTTGATAAATGGTTGGGCGCAGATACGTAAATTGATGGTCGATCCACTGCAAACTTTCTGAATGTCCGATAAACAAATATCCACCAGGGCGGAGATAGCGAAAAAACTTTTCCATCAACCTGCCTTGCGTGGGTCGATCGAAATAAATCATGACATTCCGGCAAAAAATGACATCCAGGGGACTCCGAATAGGAAATGTTGGGTCCATCAAATTTATTCGTCGAAAGGCCACCAGGCCCGCAATCTGAGGGCGCACTTGAAGTTTTCCCGCTTGAGCGCCTTTCCCACAGAGAAAATGTCGCTGCACCAAATCCTTGGGAAGTTGACTCACCCGCTCTTCCTCATAGATACCCGAGGCGGCCTTCGCCAGCACTCGCGTGGAAATATCCGAGGCAAGAATTTTTATGTCCCATCGCTTGATATCGGCAATGGCATCAGACAGGGTCATGGCAATCGTGTAGGGTTCTTCTCCGGAGGAAGACGCGGAAGACCAAATCCTCAAGGTCCTGGTCGATTTCACCTCAGGAAGAATCTGGTCACGGAGAAAATCAAAATGCCCCGGCTCGCGGAAAAAATCCGTCTTGTTTGTAGAAACAAGATCCAATAATTTCATCAGCTCGTCTTCCCCACCTTTCCCACTTACGCAGTCATAATAGGCCTGATATGAGGAAAGGTTGAGTTCCCGAAGCCGTTTGCCCAAACGGGAGACTAAGAGGGTTTTCTTGGGCACATCAAGAGTAATACCGACTTGCTGATAAATCAGATGCTTAAATAATTCAAATTCTTTGTCAGTCAAGGTTGTCATCATCATGTTGTCCTTAATCGTCGATTGATCCAAAACCAAAAGTGAGGTGATTCATAGTGAGGAGTGAAAAGTAAGGAGTCGTAAAAAAAAACCACAGCACATCCCCTTTACGCCTTGCTACTCACCCTTCCTGGAACCCATAGAAACCACATCCCATAGACTACATAGAACGGCAGAAGGGTTCCCCAGAAGATCCATTCCACCATATGCTCTAAGAAACGATGACGAGTGACTCTCCCCACCATCGCACCCACCCCCCATTCCATTGCCAAGCTTCCGGAGTCCAATCACCATATTGGTGACTTACGACACCGGCCAAAGAGCTACCAAACCGAAGGGAACCATCATCAATTTTCCGTGCGAGAGCACGGACCTCAAAATAAGAAAGGCCACGGGCCGTGGTCATGCCGACCAGAACCTACTCCCATGAAATATTTACGATAGCCATATTTTCTGCTGGAAAATTTCCGTTCTAGGGGCTCAATGAAGTGAAAAAACTGGAAAAAAACAAGAAACAGATTTCTTCATGAGGCGTGAAACGACGGCCTATTCGCTTAACTACTCATCCTTCAGCCGCACTTCTTTTTCCTTTTCCATTTCATGTTATCGGCACACCTATGACCGAATGTAAGGACCGAAGGTAATTTTTTAAAAAAATGGAAGCCCGGGGTGGGAATAAAAAAAGGCGAGGAAGGTTGTGAAACCCTCCCCGCCTTTTCTCAAGACGATTAGTCTAAAAATGAAATTATTGAGTCTGACGATTATGGCTCCCATAAAATCACCCTTCTTCCAATCTTTTTTGGTCGTTTTTGGGTGCTGTTTTTGGCAGATTGCACAATTATTAACACCAGCCCATATGATGCCGCAGATCTTTCGTCAACGATGAACCCCATAATCAGATCGAAAACCATCTATTTCACGAGGAGATCTACAATCTCATCCCAGTTTTTCAGTGTGCCAATGATCGTCGGCTCTCCGAGTTGAACATTAAAGGTATCTTCCCGAACCATCCGCAACGCAATGACCAGATCATTAAATTCTCCCAAATCATTGGTTTCAAAATAGGTTAAAAAGTCAACATCTGAGAGCCCCGTAGAGTGGTACAATTTCCGTTTGACGGTTTTGAAATATGCCACCGTGGGAATCGTATGTTCTTTCATCAGCGCCACACGATCTTCTTTGGACAGATTCCACCATTCGGCATTTTTCCGTATGGGGATCATAATCGCCTAAGTAGACGGATCACCCTCGTATTTCGCCGCTTTCAGTTTTTCCAATAATTCAGGAAAATCCGGTGCATAATTCAGCTTCTTGGTCACTCCGCTGATGGTATACTCCAAATCCAAATGCCGGCCCAGGCCGGTACCCCGAATGTGGGTCAGTAATTGCTGGTTGGCTTTGAGGTCGGCGGAATGCAGCCGAAGCATAAAATGGGATTCCGTCGTCAACCCATAAGTCCAATACCCATCCACGGTCACCTGACCTTTGAATCCTTCCAGCAGGGCTTTGGCCTCTTCCCCACCCTTTTGCCTCTCTTCTACCGACAAATTCCCCCAATGTTCATCCACCTCAAAAAGGGCAAAGGTGCCAAAGATTGGGGCATCGGCCGCCCAGGTCACGCCGGAAGACACAACATTCAATAC
>JACDDF010000431.1 GCA_013817135.1 Nitrospirales bacterium | reverse complement strand
CTCCTTCCAGTCAGCGCAGGGAAGGCGTAACACCCGCTATGTGTTCAGGAGTTCGATGGAAGGGTGTATAGATGTGCGGAGACCAAGGGACAGGTCAAAAATGAAATCGAATTCCGACCATTCCGGTTAGGCCACTCAAATTTTCAATGCCAATTTTATTATTCCCGGAACTATTCTGATACCGCGTGACTAGAAAGTCGGCACTCACTCGACCTTCCACAAATAGGGCGACACCCTGTCCCACGGGGGCTTCGACACCCACTAGTCCCATGATGCCGTACCCAAATCCTTTGTCTCCTTTTACGTTGATCGAATCCCTCTTTTTTTCAATATCCTTTTCAACGAAAACATTGAGTGCAATATTCACTCCCAGGCCGACATACGGTGAAATGCCGTGGGAACGGAAATAATACTGCCCTATTCCCCTTAGAATATAGGATTGCGTATCGATGTTTTTAGCATGAAAAAGCTCGTTTTTGTAATTGCGATATTCCAGTTCCACACCCATTCGTTCTTGAGGAGAGATGAGTCCCATGGCTTGAATCGAACCGCTCTGACCGGATTTGCCTTGAAACGGAGAAAAGATTCCTCCACCACCGGAAATTATGACCGTATCCGATTCCTCAGGTTCTATAACTTTTGCTTGAGCGTGATCCGTCAGTCCGCTACACACGATCAGTTCCATCACGACTGTCAATAAAAACGTCAAAGCGAATCGTTTCATGTTCCCCCAATGGGTTGAATTTGCCTGCTGCTATGGGCAAAGGAAAAGTCAAATTTCTGAGTAAGACTACAAGAGTAATCTGGTGATACCTGAAGGGAAGGACTTGTCATGCAATGTCAGGAAAGGAAATTATTGAGATGGTCATTGACCTCCCTGATGAGCAGGGAAAGAATCGCTAAGTTCTTTATCGGCGGAAGGCATGGGCAAACTTAAATCTCATATCGGTGATACTGATTGTTGAATGCACCGCTTTGCCTCTGTCAAAAAAAAATTCTTATCACGGACAACCATTTGACTGTTTTTGGCCATTGAACAGGAATCTCCCCGCGTGTATTTCCAACCAATTGATGGTAGAGGTGAGCTAGGAGGGTTAAGGTGCAGTTAATCGACAGATGATGCTGTAACCAATGTCCGTAGGGACCGCAACTGAACTGAAATTAGACCGATGATCGCGTATTTTTCAGAGGAATGGATTGTCTATAATACAGTCTAAAAATCCGAGTTTTGCCTTTTATGCGGCTATATCTATTCATCTTTGGGCGCCAAAGAAACACGAGGAGGTCTTAGGGGAAAGCATGACCATTCGCGAGTTAACATCGACCGATGTGAGTGCCTATCAACCCCTCATGCTTTGCGGTCTAGAAGAACATCCGGAATCGTTTCGCATCAGTGCGCAAGATGCCGGAGAACCCATGGTTCCGTTTTTGTCGAGCCATTCAGATTCTTTTACCCTGGGAGCCTGGCTTGATGAAGGGCAATTGGCTGGAGTGGTAAGTTTTGCGCGAGAGACCCAGGAAAAGCTGAGACATAAAGGATTATTGTATCGAATGTATGTGAGTGCGGGAGCCTCCGGCAAAGGAATTGGCAGAAAGCTTGTTCAGGAAGTGGTGAAGCGTGCCAGAACCATCGAAGGCCTGGAGCACATCAATTTGACGGTGGTTTCGCTCAACGTACAAGCGAAGGGTCTCTATGGTTCAGAAGGCTTCAAATCGTTCGCACGTGAAGAACGCGGCTTAAAAATGGGTGATTCCTACTTCGATGAAGAACAAATGGCCTTGCGCTTGTTCTGGCAATGATCCTCATACGGCACTCCGGCAGATCTGTCAGTAAAGGCATGCCCCTGAAATTGGCATGAGGCCGGTAATTTTACGAGAGAAAAAACCCCCTGGAACATAACGACACGATCATTACACAGTTTACGTTACAGGCCGTCCCTTTCGCGGAGCTTCCCGGCCATTCCGAATCGATGGATATGCTGGTTCAATTCAGTGGGGTATGTGCCAGGGATACGGTTCTCGATGTTGCCTGTGGTCTCGGCATTGTGGCCTGCGAATTTGCCCAACATGCTGCTCATGTGACAGGTCTTGATCTCACTCCAACCATGATTAAGGAAGCGGGGAAACGGCAGCAAGAGCAGAATCTCACCAATGTTTCCTGGTACATTGGGGACGTATTGCCAATCCCATTTCCCAATTCCCATTTTTCGTGTGTGGTGACGCGCTATAGCCTCCATCGCTTCCTCGATCCCATGGCCGTGTTGTTGGAAATGGTTCGGGTTTGCAAGCCTGAGGGGAGAGTAATGGTGGTTGACGCGGTCCTTCCATCAGAAAAAATCGATGCATACAATTGTATGGACCAACTCCGGGACCCTTCGCATCCCAAATCTCTCAGTTTTGACGAGATGGCGGCAGCTTTTGAAACGTCGGGGCTGACCAATATCCAAACGGGACGTTATAAGGTCGAGATGGAGTTGGAACAACAATTGGCCGCTTCATTCCCTCACTCTGGTGACAAAGACAAGCTTCGCCAGATGTTCCAGTCTGACATTGGGAAAGATGCCATGGGTGTTGGGGTTCATCACATGGGCAGTGAGATTCACTTCGCCTATCCGATTCTTATCACGGTTGGACAAAAGGTTGTCTGAACTGGGCCCCCTGAGAGGGGAAAAGGTTGGGAGTCATGACTGAATCCTGGGTTTTACAGGAAAGATTTTGGAAATTTAAAACGATTGTCAACGTTTAAACGGAATTTTTAATTTCGCATCCCGCTCCGCCACTCACGTTGTCCATTAACCAATCCCATGGTCGTGGTTTTTTATTTCGGAAAGATCAGGTTCTTCTATGTTGACTGAAAAACAAAAGATGCTCAAAGGTGAGTTATATAACGGTGCCGATCCGGAACTCGTTGAAGACCGTCAGCGTGCCAGATTTCTTTGCCAACAGTTGAATGCTTTGTCTGCGACCGCACCGGAAGTCGAGCGCCAAACGATCCTTGCCGACCTCTTTCACACAGAAACCGACGCGTATCTCACTCCGCCCTTTTTCTGTGACTACGGGTACAATATTCGTCTCGGAGCACATGCCTACTTCAATTTTAACTGCGTTCTCCTTGATGTCATGCCGATCTCGATCGGAAGTCATGTCTTGTTCGGTCCTGGTGTTCACATTTACACAGCCTTACATCCATTGAATGCTCACGAACGACGATCCGGTCTGGAATTCGCCAAGACGGTGACCATTGGCGATGATGTCTGGGTTGGTGGCGGGGCGATCATTTGCCCTGGGGTCGTCATCGGGGATGGTGCCGTCATTGGTGCTGGTAGCGTGGTCACTCGG
>JACDDF010000011.1:1232-14419 GCA_013817135.1 Nitrospirales bacterium | reverse complement strand
ATCATTGGCGCTCAGTTTTTGCTCAGTTTCAATATTCACGGATTCCGCATGGCAGATAAAGACCGGGACCCTGACTGTCGTCGCCGTAATCGGCAAAGACGATTCACCCAGTATTTTTCGGGTTTCGTTGACCATTTTCATTTCTTCTTTGGTGTATCCATTCGGCAGAAAATCATCAATATGGGGCAAACAATTAAAGGCAATCTGATGAGGATAGACCGCTACTTTGGCTTCTCCAAAACTGAGTAGTTGGCGAGACTGTTCAACTAATTCTTCCATCGCATCTTTGCCGGTTCCGGACACGGATTGAAGCGTCGTGACAATAATCCGTTTGATTCGGGCTGCATCATGTAACGGCTTCAAGGCCACAACCATTTGAATGGTGGAACAGTTAGGATTGGCAATCAGTCCCTGATGTCCCGAAAGAGCATGGACATTCACCTCGGGCACCACGAGTGGGACGTTGGGATCCATCCTCCACGCGGAACTATTGTCTACCACCACGGCTCCCGCCTTGACAGCTATCGGACCGAATTCTTTGCTGACATCGGCTCCTGCCGAAAACAAGGCCACATCTACACCCTCGAACGAGTTGTGTTCGAGCGCCTTCACAAGAAGAGTCTGACCGCGAAACGTCACCTCATTGCCTTCGGACCGTGCCGAGGCCAGAGGTATTAATTCCCCGACAGGAAAATCCCGCTCTTCCAAGACCTGGATCATTTCCGTTCCAACAGCACCCGTTGCTCCAACCACCGCAACCGTATAGGCCAATTTTTTCTTCATCATGTCAGGCTAACTCCCTCAAGAGAAACACGGATGACACTAGGTAATACGCATATCCTATCAGTTCAAAATCCATGACTCAAAAATGACGAAAGGGAAACCCAAGGCAGGCGAGCAACCAGAGGGAGAAAATCCTGGCACCCCCGTGCTGTCCTCCGCGACTTTTCTCAGACAGGAATATAGCGGATGCAGTGATTAAAGGTATCGGCAATGGCAATATTGCCCAAAGCGTCAACCGCCACCCCAAACGGAAAACTGAGGCTACTATCCGAAGCCTGGCCTCCATCTCCAGTCCATGTCGATTGACCATTGCCGGCGACAAGAGTCATTTCCTTTTTCCCGACATCCCACTTCCGGATTAAGTGATGATCGGAATCCGTGATAAGCACATGTCCTTGTGGTGTTATCGCGATGCCATAAGGCCTGGCCAACGCCTGAGACTGTTCATTCACCCCCCGCTCGTAGCGAAACTCGGCGCCATCCCCTGCCACCGTGGATAGAAGCCCCGTGTTGTGGTCCAGCATTCGGATACGGCTATTAAACGTATCAGCGATATAGAGATTTCCATCGTGATCGAGTGCCAACCCGCTCGGTCCCGCAAGCGCAGATTCCACGGCAGGCATGCCATCCCCGGTATATCCGGAATCTCCCGTGCCTGCGATAGTCGTGATCACACCTGATTCCAAATCCAGCATACGGATGCGATTATTACTCTGATCGGCAATATAGAGGCGTACACCATCCACAACTAGCGCCACCGGTTCATTCAACGAAGCAGAAATCCCTGGACCACCGTCCCCCGTCCACTTCGACTGACCGTTCCCGGCCACGGTCTGGATAATCCCCGTTTTAGAATCTACCCGTCGAATGCGATGGTTCCACGTGTCGGCAATAAAAATGGTCCCTGCCGCATCCACGGCAACGGAGGAGGGAAAGTTTAATTGTGCACTCGTGGCCAAGTCCCCATCTCCGGTAAACTGATCTTTGCCAATCCCCTTTCCGACGATGTAGCGAACCGTTCCACTCAGATCAGGCGTTTGAGAGTAGGCCTGGCCTGGAATCTCTTCCACATCCGCAAGAGGATCAATCTCTTCCTCTAGGTGAGAAATTGGAGATGGAATCGGTGCTTGTGGATTTTCCCCACCGACGCGGTGGGTGCCAACACACCCGGCTACCGTTTCGATGACACCAGTCGAATGTATCAGTCGGCGAATGACGTGATTTTCAGAATCGGCAATCAGGAGGTTGCCTTCAGCGTCAAAACACACATTCTTGGGCTCATTCAAAATTGCTTGGGTCCCTAATTGTCCGTCACCCTCATACCCAGATTCCCCCGTACCCGCTATCGTGACAATCTGCCCACTCTTCCCTTGCCCAATCATCTGTTTAGTGTCCCAACTGCTTTAGGATGTGATCGCCCATTTCAACGGTTCCAACCAGCGTACTCCCCTTACTTTCAATATCTTTCGTGCGATATCCCTGCTCAAGAGTCTTCTGAATCGCCGATTCAATCATCTCGGCTTCTTTCCTCAACTCGAACGAATAGCACAACATCATGGCTGCCGAAGCAATTGTCCCAATAGGATTGGCGAGGTTTTTTCCGGCAATATCCGGGGCGCTCCCATGGATAGGCTCAAACATTCCCACTGTCGCTCCGACGCTGGCAGAAGGGAGCATGCCTATCGACCCAGTCAACATTGCCGCCTCATCACTCAGGATATCCCCAAACAAATTGGTCGTCACAACCACGTCGAATTGCTTGGGATGGCGAACGAGTTGCATGGCACAGTTGTCCACATACATGTGACGCAATTCCACATCTGGGAAGCTCTGATGCACGTTGATCACTTCTCGCCGCCAAAGCTCGGATGACTCCAGAACGTTGGCCTTATCGATAGAGTGGACAAGGCTACGCCGCTTCCGGGCTGCCTGAAAAGCCACATCAGCAATCCGTCGGATTTCCTCCGTCGTGTAGACTTCAGTATTGAATCCCCGATGTCCTGTCGCCGTTTGTTCAATGCCTTTCGGTTTGCCAAAGTAAATCCCACCGGTCAATTCCCGAACAACGAGAATATCAATGCCCTCGACGACTTCCGGTTTTAGACTGGACGACCCGATTAACGCTGAATACATTTTTGCCGGTCGGAGGTTAGCGAAAAGTCCAAGCTGCTCCCGCAACCCGAGCAAGGCGCGTTCCGGCCGACGCTCATATTCAAGGCCCTCCCACTTCGGTCCGCCCACAGCTCCCAAGAGGACGGCATCACTCGATTGAGCCAGCTTCAGGGTCTCGGCCGGCAATGGAAAGCCTGTCGCGTCAATCGCCTCCCCGCCAACCTGCCCATAGGTAAAGGTAAATTGATGCCCACATTTCTGACCAATGGCCTCAAGAACCCTAATCGCTTGTGGCATAATTTCAGGTCCGATTCCATCACCCGGTAATACGGCAATCCGTTTCTTCATGATTCCCCCGATAATATGATGAACATCTTTAGATTAATTCCAGCGATAACGGCGTACCTGAAATGGTCTATCAGAAACTACATGCCCAAGGGCAATAAAATGGCAGGAAATCAGGGGCTCATTTAATTGGATGAAGGGAACGCTTTCTTCAACACAACCCGATTTTTTGTTCGGCTCTGGCATGCCGTTCCGCCAAATCCGCCAATTTATTGAGCGCATTGAGGTAGGCCTGCGCAGAAGCAAGGATAATATCCGTATCTGATCCATGACCGGTAACGGTCTCACTATTTTCTTCAACGCGGACGGACACTTCTCCCTGCGCATCGGTACCACCCGTAATCGCTTTGACGATATAGGCACGAAGAAGACTTTTCGTTTCAGTCAAGGCCGCAATGGTCCGATACACCGCATCCACCGGACCATCACCCGTACCCGTCAGTTTCGCGATATGCCCATCCATCATCAATTCCACCATCGCGGACGGGCGCTGCTCCAACCCACTCTCCACATGCAACCCCTTTAAGGCATAGCGCTCAGGAACTTTGGTAATAGCCTTATTGACGATTGTCTCCAAATCCTCTTCAAATAATTCCTTCTTTTGATCCGCCAGACGTTTAAAGCGCTCAAAGGCCTCTTGCAATTCCTGATCAGAAAGGGTGTACCCCAGGTTGGCCAGTTCCTCACGAAAGGCATGTCGACCAGACAGTTTACCCATCACCAATCGGCTTTGGGTTAATCCGACGGATTCCGGCCGGATGATTTCATAGGTACTTTTGTCCTTGAGCAAACCATCCTGATGAATGCCGGACGTATGCGCAAAGGCATTAGCACCCACAATCGCTTTGTTGGGCTGTACCACCATCCCGGTGATATTGCTCACCAAACGGCTGGCTTTGGATATTTCCTCTGTGCGTATATTGGTATCGGACTGGTAAAAATCTGTTCGCGTACGCAGTCCCATCGCGACTTCTTCTAATGAGGCATTGCCGGCTCGTTCACCAATCCCGTTGATCGTACATTCCACCTGGCCTGCTCCCGCATAAATGGCGGCCATGGAATTTGCGACCGCCAACCCTAAGTCGTTATGGCAATGGACGGAAATAATGGCCGTCTCTATCCCACGGACTCGCTCTCTTAATGTCCGGATAATTCGTCCAAACTCCTCAGGAGTCGTGTACCCTACTGTATCCGGAATATTTACCGTTCCCGCTCCAGCTTCCACCACGGCTTCCACCACCTCACAGAGATACGTCAAATCAGACCGGGTGGCATCCATGGGAGAATATTCCACATCCTCAACGTAACCCCGAGCATGGCGAACCATCTCCACCGCCCTCTTGAGGGCCTCATCCCTGGTCATGCGAAATTGATGTTTCAGGTGGATATCCGAAGAAGACAAAAACGTATGGATACGGCATTTGGGTGAACCTTTGAGTGCCTCCCAAGCCCGGTCAATATCTTCAGGCTTCGCGCGGGCCAGACTGCAAATGATCGGACCTTCCACTTCCTGGGCGATACGATGAATCGCTTCAAAATCACCAGGTGAACTAAACGCGAACCCGGCTTCGATAATATCTACATTCAACCGGGCCAATTGCTTCGCCACGAGGATTTTTTCTTCGATGTTCATGCTTGCGCCAGGCGATTGCTCTCCATCCCGCAAGGTGGTATCAAAAATTCGAATCATCCGTGTCATGGCTCATTATCCTCACATTTGGCCTTCATTCAACGTTTCTTTTCTCTTGCATGGCGGTCATTTATTTGTGGAGTCCATCCGGCCTTACCTCTTCAACCGGCTTTTTCCCCCTCATGCCTGCGACAAGCTTCCACCCTTGCTCCAATATGCCCGAAAGCGCATAGGCAGCAAACACGACAAAAAGCATCGCCTGTGGATACGCTAGGACCGCCATGAGAACGAGGACGGCATACACTAAATAATTAAAGTGGTGGTGTTCCTGTGTTTTTAATTCCTTCAGACTACGATAACGAAACGTACTCACCATGAGAAACGCCAGCACCAGGGTCAAGACAATCCCAAGAATAGGCTTCACCTTCTCCCCTAGCGGCGCAACATGTTGATCAAAAATCACCAACGTGGCCATCACCCCCGCTGCACCTGGGATAGGAAGCCCGGTAAACGGCTTGCCATCTCCGCCTGTCGTGGCCAGCACGTTATGCCTGGCCAATCGCAGGGCCCCACAAGCAACAAAGGCAAACATCACTGCGGCCCCCAACATCTTCGGAGCACTGAGCGCCCACGAATACATCAGCAAGCCCGGAGCCACGCCGAAAGCCACGACATCTGCCAACGAATCATATTGCAATCCGAAGTCACTCGTACTTTTCATCAGACGGGCTGACGTCCCATCCAACACATCAAAAACGATCGCCACAAGAATCGCAATGGCGGCCGATCCATAATCGCCCCCAAAGACAAACAAGATAGAGGCCAGGCCACTAAAAAGATTTCCAGTGGTCAAGAGATTGGGAATGAGATAGACGACCCGTCGTTTTTTGGGTTGTTTCATGAAGGCTCCACGCATGGCAACTCCGCCAGGATGGACGATCCCCCCTTCACTTTTTCGCCAACCTTGACTTGAATGGCACTATCGTGAGGAAGATACAAATCCATCCGAGATCCAAACCGAATTAGTCCAAACCGTTCGCCTACTTCAACCTGTTCACCGGGCTTAACCCAACAGACAATTCGCCTGGCAATTAAACCGGCAATTTGCACGCACAGTACTTTTTTTCCATCGGAACGCATGAGCATGAGCGCATTTTGCTCATTTTCCGCTGAAGCCTCTGGACGACTGGCTACTAAAAACTTCCCGGGAGCATAGACGACATCCTGTAGCACTCCTGTGGCAGGCATCCGGTTAATATGTACATTGAAGACATTTAAAAAAATGCTGATTCGGATACTGGGTTCCTTGAGAAATCGGTGCTCAAATTCCTGTTCCACCGCTACGACCGTCCCATCACCAGGAGACACAATGAGATTTCTCCCCTGAGGAATCGTTCTGACCGGGTTTCGGAAAAACCATGCGGTAAACAGGGTCAACGATCCCATCAGGCAAGTGAGCCAGACCGACCCGACCACCCAACACCCAAGGGTCAGAAGCCCTCCCCCTGCGATAAAGGGGATGCCTTCTTTGGCAACAGGAATCCCTTTTGCCTGATCAGCCATTGGGAAAGGGTCTCACGTCCCGCAACCTTCTCATCAATTTTTCTGTTTATCCACAAGCTGATCTTTTTGCAGCCAGGGCATCATCCCTCTCAACCGTGCCCCGACTTCTTCAATGGGGTGCTCTTCTCCCTTCCTCAAAAGCGCATTATACACGGGCCGGTTCGCTTGATTTTCCAGCACCCACTCTCTGGCGAATCGACCGCTTTGGATTTCCCCCAAGATCTCTTTCATCACTTTCTTGGTCTCATCTGTCACCACTCGTGGGCCTCGTGTCACATCACCATATTTGGCCGTCGTGCTAATAGAATAGCGCATATTGGCAATCCCACCTTGATAGATGAGATCCACAATCAGTTTTACTTCATGCAAACATTCGAAATAGGCCATTTCAGGCGAATAACCAGCTTCGACCAATGTTTCAAAGCCTGCCTGAATCAGCGAAGTGATCCCTCCACACAAAACCGCCTGCTCCCCAAAAAGATCCGTTTCCGTCTCTTCGCGAAATGATGTTTCAATAACACCGGCTCTGGCTCCACCAATCGCGCAAGCATAGGCCAATCCAACCTTAGTCGTCTGACCACCGGGATCCTGGTGTATGGCTAACAAACAGGGAACACCCGTTCCCTTGGTATATTCCGACCTGACCAGATGTCCGGGACCCTTGGGAGCCACCATAAACACATTCACATGGCTGGCAGGTTGAATTTGCCCAAAATGGATATTAAACCCATGGCCAAAGGCCAGATAGGCTCCCTGCTTCAAGTTTGGACCAATATCTCTATTGTAGATGGCGGCTTGTGCTTCATCGGGAGCTAACAGCATCACCACATCCGCACCTTTGACCGCATCTGCGGTCGGCATGACTTTCAACCCGGCCGCTTCAGCCTTATTCCATGACGAACCTTCTCGACATCCTACCACCACTTGAAGACCACTATCCCGCAGGTTTAAGGCATGAGCATGCCCCTGGCTCCCAAACCCCACCACGGCCACCGTTTTCTTGACTAAAATTTGTCGATCAGCGTCTTTTTCATAATAAATTTTCATCATGCACTCCTCATAAAGATAATATAGTCCTTAGTCGTTCCGTCGATCAGGGTGGACGGATCCCCTCAGTCTAAAGGCAGGGGTTGGTTGGCCTGATTAATTCGCTTTCGCAAGCGGTCGGGATTGGGTTTGTGTCGAACGTGTCGGTTCGCGCCCAATGGCAATCCTGCCGGTTCGTACCAGCTCTTTGATGCCCAGGGGCTGCAGGAGATTGATGATCGCCTGGACTTTCCTCACATCTCCAGTGACCTCAATGGTGTAACTGGTAGGGGAGGAATCCAGAACATTGGCTCGGAAAATATCCGCAATGCGAAGAGCTTCCGCTCGATCCTCTGGTCGGGTATGAACCTTGATAAGCGCAGTCTCTCGTTCAACAAACTCGCTTTCGCTAATATCAACCACTTTAATCACATCAATGAGTTTATTCAGCTGTTTCAATATTTGTTCGATAATCGGATCATCCCCCTTAGTCACCACAGTCATCATGGACACAGAGGGATCCAGGGTCGGGGCCACTGACAAACTTTCAATATTAAAACCCCGTCCGCTGAAGAGGCCCGCTACTCGAGACAATGATCCGAATTTATTCTCTACGGTCAACGAAATAATGTGCTCCATAACACCCTTTTATAGTTGTACTCTAAGCCGTGATTACAGAATCTGAATCCGCCTGAGTGCCGATTTTTTGCATTGAATTGGGCTTCTTTAAGTCCGGGGGATCTGCTAACAACATTTCATGATTACAGCCTCCGGCCGGGATCATGGGATAACAATTTTCAAACTGGTAGGTCGGGACATCAATCACGACCGGACCCTTAATGGAGAGCGCTTCACGGATGCCACTGTCCATCTCCGAAACCTTTTCAATTCGGATACCGGCAGCCCCATAGGCTTCAGCTAATTTAACAAAATCAGGAACGGTCCCCAGGTAACTTGACGCATACCGGCCTTCATAAAACAAATCTTGCCACTGGCGAACCATGCCATGGAACCGGTTATTAATAATGAAAACTTTAACTGGCAGTTGCTCGACGACCGCGGTCGCCAATTCCTGGGTATTCATTTGAATACTGCCATCCCCGGCGACGCACAAAACCAGACGATCCGGGAACGCAGCCTGCGCACCCATAGCGGCCGGCAATCCAAAACCCATGGTCCCGAGACCCCCAGATGTCAACCAGGACTGAGGATTTTGCAATTTAAAATATTGCGCTGCCCACATCTGGTGTTGACCGACATCCGTGGCCAAAATAGGATTTCGGTCGCTCGTTAACTGATACAGACGATCAATAAGAAATTGTGGCTTAATTAATCCGTCAGGATCTTGGTCATAGTGCAGTGGATGTGCTTGCCTCCACGCATTCAGTTGATCCCACCAGGGCTTCCGTTGTTCTTTTTGATTCCCATTCACCGTGGCACGAAGAATATTATTCAATTCGGTGAGCACCCGCTTACAGTCACCGACAATTGGAATGTCTACCTGAATATTTTTTCGGATGGAGGTCGGATCAATATCAATGTGAATAATTGTCGCATCGGGACAAAACTGTGAAACCTTACCGGTCACTCGATCATCAAATCGTGCCCCAACGGCAATAACCAGGTCAGAATAATGCATGGCCATGTTCGCGACATATGTCCCGTGCATGCCCAACATCCCAAGAGACAGCGGGTGGTTTCCAGGAAATGCTCCCAACCCCATCAAGGTCATATCCACCGGGATTTGGGTCATTTCCGCCAAATCCTTCACCTCAGGAGAAGCTCCAGACAACACCACCCCGCCACCCACATATAAAATAGGACGCTTGGATTTCATTATCGCGTCAGCTGCTTGCTTAATTTTCCAACGACTTCCGTCGTAGGTGGGATTATATCCACGAATGGAGACAGACGTCGGATAGTGAAACTCCGCTTTGTCCAGCGAAATATCCTTAGGAATATCGACCAAAACCGGGCCAGGACGACCAGTGGTGGCAATATAAAACGCTTCCTTAATCGTCTGGGCTAAATCTTTCACGTCCTTGACCAGGAAATTGTATTTGGTGCACGGACGACTGAGACCAATGTTGTCTGCCTCCTGGAAGGCATCATTGCCGATCAAGGCGGTCGGAACCTGTCCAGAAAAGACGACGATGGGAACTGAATCCATATACGCGTCCGCAAGAGACGTGATAACATTTGTCATTCCGGGGCCGGAGGTAATGAGCGCCACACCGGGTTTGCCCATTGCTTTCGCGTATCCAACGGCCATAAACCCGGCACCTTGTTCATGCCGTGTCAGGATCACCCGAATATCTTTTTGTTGGTGCAAGACATCGAATATTTTGAGAACCACTCCTCCTGGTAAGGCAAACATGGTTTTCACGCCTTCACGCTTTAATGCTTCTAAGAAAATTTCTGCACCAGTGATTTTCATGATTCTCACCCTCTGGTTAATTTGACGTTGGACGAGACCTGGTGAACGAGATCGTCCAGGGAAACTCCCTTAAAAAACCTCTCCAACAAAAATGATTCCCCATTTGTGATAATTTTATTGTCTGGGGAAGTAAATAAACCATGGTAATCATTATGGTTTTTTCAAGTCAACATTTATTGTAACAGGGTTGATCGCATTACGAAATACCTGTGGAACACGGGATCCATAGCTTATACCTCAAGACTCTGTGGGCATCCCAATGTTCAAAGAAGACCTTCAGACCTTAGCGCAACAACACCTGCTGAGGGAATTATCTCTCATCAACTCCCCCTCGAATCCGGTCATTTTAGTGGAAGGACGGGAAGTCCTCCTTTTTGCCTCCAATAACTATCTTGGACTGGCCAACCATCCACAGGTAAAAGAGGCCGCCATGAAGGCCATCGAAAAATTTGGGGTAGGATCTGGGGCCTCACGGTTAATTTCCGGGAACGTCACTCCTCATTACGTCTTAGAAGGTGAATTGGCCCGTTTTAAGGATACAGAGGCGGCTCTCACCTTTTCTTCAGGCTATGCCACCAATATAGGAGTCATCCCAAATCTTGCCACGGCGGATAGCCTGATTTTGGCGGACCGGTTATGCCATGCCAGCCTGATTGATGGTTGCCGTCTCAGCCGGGCCACACTGCGGGTCTTCCATCATAACGACGTCAGCCATCTCAAGCGCCTTCTGGCAAAGCCACGTTCCCGGACTTCGACGCTCATTCTGACTGAAGGAGTGTTTAGTATGGATGGAGATGTGGCTCCGCTGCCAGAGATTGCCAGATTGGCAGAAGAGTATGGTGCCACCCTGCTCATTGATGACGCACATGGCACAGGGGTCATGGGCCCAACCGGTCGAGGCACGGTGGAACATTTTGGGTTAGACTCCCGCAGCATCCTGCAGATGGGCACCCTCAGTAAAGCTCTTGGGTCAAGTGGGGGGTTTGTCGCCGGACCGAAAGAGTTCGTGGCCTACCTGATCAATACCTCACGCTCATTTATCTACACCACTGCCCCACCACCAGCCATTGCGGCAGCAGCGAGTGCAGCCCTGGCAATCATTCAACAAGAACCCCAACGAAGAGCAAAACTCTGGCGCAATCGGGAGCTTCTGCATCACGGCTTAGTGGCCATGGGATTCCAACTGACCAACACTCAGAGCCCTATTCTCCCTATTATGGTGAACGACCCGGAACTCGGGGTCCGGATGAGCCAACACTTACGGGCAGAGGGAGTGTGGATTCCTGCCGTCCGCCCTCCTACTGTCCCTAAAGGGACCAGCCGCCTCCGAATCACGGTTACAGCCGATCATTCGCTTGAGCATCTCGAGGCCGCCCTCAGAGCATTACGGAAGGTAGGAAAAGCCTTTAAGGTTTTCTGAGCGAAGGATTGCTACCCTGGGCTTCTCTTATTTCTGCCAGCTGATCCTGAAAAAAAACGCCCTTCTCTTTTGACCTACATCCGAAACTCCAAAAGATCAAGAATCCCCTCCATTCAAGAAAATCAAACGGCATTCCGACAAGATGAGCAGGAATTCCATGGGTCCGATATTTCCTCATTATTATTGATAAGTGTACCTTCGTTTCATTGAACCACGATCATCATACGTCTTCACTTCTCACAAAGGTTCTTTAAAACAGTTAGGTTTTTTACATGAATACACAACTGTTGCCCGGAAAAATCGAAATACAAGGAGAAATTGCCAAAGGGCAAACCGGTACCATTTACTATGGGTATGATCTCGAACTTCGGCAAGAAATGGCGATTAAGGTTTATCATACCCATATCAATGGCAGGCTCATTCGTGGAAAAGCCTTCATCGAAAAAGCCCAATCACTCCTTCGATTAGAGCACCCCAATCTCATTAAAATCTTCAAAGTAGAAGAGCAGGACGGCACGCCTGTCGTCTGCATGGAATTTTTTGATGCTCCCAGTCTCCAACACGTCATTCACAATGAAGGGCCACTTTCAGTTGAAAGAATGCTCTTGCTGGCTCGTGAAATTGCAGAAGTGTTAGTTCATATCCATTTTCAAGGCATCATTCACGGCACACTCCATCCTGGACACGTCCTGGTCGGCCCCCAAGGCCAGATTAAAGTCATGGACCTCGGATTATCCTGGATCCTGATGGACATCCTGAAAAACTGTGACGCCGAGTTACTTAGACCATTACCCTACTTGCTCCCGGAAACTGCCAAGAGCGAACTTCTGACCCTCAGTAGTGATTTGTACTGTTTGGGATTCATGATGTACGACATGCTCACCAAGCGAGTGCCTTATTCCGGTCTTCCGAAGACATCGATTATGGGGAAACTGGCCTTTGACCAGGCTGACCCGGTGTTTGACTTCCCGGACCATGTCCCGAAAGCCATCTGTGAGCTCATCCGCCAAATGACCCGGAATCAGTCCTCACACCGGCTTCAAGATGCCACTCATGTCCTCACCATCTTGAATCAGCAGTTGGCAAAATTCGCTACTGAGGTTTCGATCCGACCAGCGGCTCCTGTCGAAACGCAACCAACGCCAGAGGGCCAAACATCCAAGATAGAGGCACCGAGCTTTCCACCACAGGCACCCGTATCAGTGCCCTCTCCAAACCAACCGCCAGTCGTGACTCGGCCGAGACATTCAACCGACTATCAAGGGATACACCGAGCCAATACGAGAAAAAAAATAGGAATAACGCTTGGAATCACCCTGCTTCTCTTTATTGGTGGCACCATGGGTTATATATTCAAGGAACAGCTCGGCATCCCGTTTCTTGCATCCCCTGAACTCAGGGTCCCCGAACAGCCACTCATCAACGAACCGGCTTCTCCTGTTCCTCCAATAGACTCGTTCACGACCATGACCCCTGAAATCGTAATATCTCCTCCACTCAATTCCCCAACGGCAAAAGAGCCACACGTGAATCCCAACGACACCCAAAATAGCGACATTTCAAATAGGGAAATCCCAACACCGACCTCTTCACCAACCGTGGCGACAAAGGATCACCCATTGAAACCTGATGTATCACAACACCCAGGAACGCCATTGCCTTCCCCATCGGAACGTACAAGTACACTATCTCCGAACTCGAGCCCACTACCTAAACCTGAAGCCAAACCGGTTCCGGATCAACCTAACTCGGCGCTAACACCAAATCCTTCAGCAATGGGCCAAAGGGTTGTCCCCACAGTCACTGAAAAACCCGCGTCACACTCTGAACTGTCTTCAGAGCTTTTCCGCAAGGGACCACAACCCATACAG
>JACDDF010000011.1:0-1222 GCA_013817135.1 Nitrospirales bacterium | reverse complement strand
CCCATACAGGACTCGACTGTTCTTTCCCCGAACGCAGAGTCGTTAGACAACATTGAAAGCAAGGAACTCAAAGACATATTGGATTCGGTGCAGAGCCATGAGACCGTACCCACCCTTCCAAAAGATGGACCAAGTCCTGTACTTCCATCCCCTCCAATTCCACCGTCCCTTCCCCCTTCACCGAAACTCCCGGCTCTTTCATCACCAGTATCTCCCCCATAACCACAGGCTCACATGACGAATTCCCGGAACCCCCATGAGCGTTACCTCTAATCCGTGAATGCACAGCCACTCGAGCCGTAATCTGAAATAGATGAAACAGGCATGTTAGCTAAAATTCAGAGCGTGGGATTGGTGGGATTAGAAGCTAATCTCATTGAAATTGAGGTGGATATTGGCGGAGGCCTTCCACAATTTTCCATCGTGGGACTCCCGGATGCGACCGTTCGTGAAAGTCGGGACCGGGTTCGATCCGCACTTAAAAATACAGGGTTCCACTTTCCAGCCAAAAAAATTACCGTCAATTTGGCCCCAGCCGGATTAAAAAAGGAAGGGGCAGGGCTTGAGTTGGGAATTGCCATCGGTATTTTAGTAGCTGAAGGCGTCCTGTCCCAGGAAGCCGTAACCTCCTATATTTTTGTTGGTGAACTGGCGCTGGATGGCAGAATCAAAGCGGTTCCCGGAGCGCTGTCCATGGCCATTGCCACCCATCACCCCTTTTCTTTGATTCTCCCTCATGACAATGCCTCGCAGGCTGGCGTGGTCGACCACGCCACCGTATTTGGCGTTTCAACCCTCCCTCAGGTGGTGGAATTTCTTCAGGGGGCTCTCACCCTCCTTCCTGTAAAAAATATGTTCCCCACCGTTCAACCTGGACTCTCCTCCATCGAGGAAGACTTTGCGGATGTCGTGGGACAATATCAGGCCAAACGTGCCCTGGAGGTCGCGGCCGCTGGTGGCCATAATCTTCTCATGGTGGGTCCACCAGGATCGGGGAAAACCATGTTAGCCCAACGGTTAACTGGCATTCTTCCACCCATGAGCTTTCAGGAATGTTTGGAAGCCAGTCAGGTTCATAGTGTGGCCGGAAACCTTCCTCCTGATTCGGCCCTCCTCACCATTCGCCCCTTTCGTGCCCCCCATCACACCATTTCGGCAGCCGGCCTCGTTGGAGGGGGATCCATTCCCCGTCCCGGAGAAGTCTCCCTCGCACATCATGGTG
>JACDDF010000430.1 GCA_013817135.1 Nitrospirales bacterium | reverse complement strand
GCACGAGTATCCACGACGGCTCCAGGACCGAGCCACCTCCTGGCGATTAAGTGGGAGAGAAAACTTTTTGCAGGTCATATATTCCAAGTCGCTGTCCTCCGGACTACCGCCTGAAATAAATTTCTTTGTGCTTTTTCTTCAGTTCCAAATATTCTTTATCTTCTCTGGCTTTTCTCCACTTCTGATAAAAGATTTTAGCTGATTCAGCCTTTGCTTCATCTTCTACAACCGGCAGGATTTCCTTGCTTTGTTGACTATACTTACGTCCCGATTTGTGATTGGCATACCGCCTGGACCTCGTATAACCCATCTGCAAGTATTTACGTGCCATATCCATTCCGACAAAGTCGCCTTTGGCTTTGTATGCGAGAAATAATTTGTAAATCAAGTTGCCCGACCTGCGAGCCATCTGAGGAGTTTTGAATTTCCAGTAGGGTAATATCTCGGTCTTGTAGGGTTCAACCAGAAGTACTCCCTGCTCTCCTTTTCCGATACGATACAGCTCCGGATGCTTTCTGAAATCAATGGCGTCGAAATCAAGTGAGTAATCGAATGACATGGACTTCACGGAGTGACTATTGAGAGAAGAAAAATTTAAACATGCCCACAATGTTAGTAGGAACAGTTGGGGAGGTTCATCCATACCCATACGGCCATTTAGTCGTCTCGTGATGGATAATTTTTACTGAATGACAGTGTTTTTTTCGGAATGAATACCTCATCTCCGGGTTCCGCGATAACCTCTTCACCCTCAATGTTCATTCGCAATTTTCCTTCAACAACGGTGACCAGTTCGTTGGTCGAATGAACGAAATCATTCCACTCCAGCCCTGGAGGATCAATGAACAAATTACATGAACATCCTCGATGACTCCATGACCTGAAATCTTCTATGCGATTCAGAGGAACATCAAATTCGTGCGGGTTATATGTGGTATCGGGATCTCTGCGAGTGGCTTGGTTTTTAGGGCGTCACCTTCTTCGGGCCTCCTCCCTGCTTATCCTTTGAATCAAATTTGATAACGCTGATACGCCCATCCCCCTCCAAATAACTTTCCTTCACTTTTTCTATTTCATCAATTCCCTGCTCACGCAGCTGCCCTATTAATTCTTCATCTGTGATCAATTCCTTGCTTAGATTACGCCTCTGGATTTGCCCATTGCGAATCAATAACAATGGACTCGGACGAAGGAGCCGTCCGACAATAGGAAACCTAAAACCCAGCCAATCTAAAATAAAGTCCCAGAAGACAATCGTCGTAACAAGGATTAATCCTTCTGTTATCGATTGATATTGATTTGCCAACGCATTCTGTGCGGCATCCGCAATCAGGACTATCACGAGAAGGTCTGAAATGCTAATAGTCCCAGCCTGACGTCTCAGGATTCTCAGCAAAAAGAAGAGAAAGAGATACACAATACTGCCTCGGAGAAATATTTCCCCAATGTTGAAGGAAGGGAGGAAAAGTGTTGCCCAATCAATTGGTGAAAACATACTGATTTTCTCCTGTTGACCAATTTCATTTATATACCTCTTGCCGACGCTCGACCCCTCTCAATAACCCTTGAGATGACCTTAGAAAATGGTAGAACAGATTCCCATATTTACCGTTCATAAACATTTCAAACTTAATACAACGCAGCACTTCCATACCGATAAAAGGCATGAAACCGGCGAGGGGGATTATGCGGAGAAAATTCTGATTTTTTCTTAGAACGAGAATTACTTGGAGTATGTGGAATTCATTGCGAGAAGTTGTGAGAAGGCACAACCATTAAAAAGCTTCTTACATGGAACCGCTCGTGATGGGTCTTTATGTAACTATTGGGGATTTGTAATAGTTCTATTCAACCTCGCCTTCTTCGTTCGCGATTGATAACCTTCACTAATTTGGCAATGTCCGGGGAATCGCGCCATTCGTGGAGACCAGATCCTTGGGAACCGGCTTTCATCCTCCAGACCGGATAGTCATGAGAAGGTGCCCCCGGAATGTTTGGTGTGTCTGCATCTCCGAGGAGATCTTCCAAAGAAACCGCTAAGAGAAAGCTCGGAGTCCTGGCCAAATAAGCATACACAGCTTGCTGCAATTCAGAGCCAAAGGGCGGTGGGACTTGATGTGTACCTGAGTTGGCACCGGTCAAAAGCCCTTCTTTTCTGAGGGCTTGCAGCAATAATCTTTTTTCGTTGTTGCGCGCATTCCATTCTTTCCCGGCAGCTTTCGGATCAGGAAACATATTGAGTTGTGTTTTCCAGTGGATATCCCGGCCTTCCCAAAATCCTTTCAATGTCGGCAAATCATGCGTCGAGACGGCGACCATCGCAGATTTTTGATACCGGCGTGGTGGGATGAAATTTCCTTTTTTCGTTTTTTCAAAGAATAAAAGCCGGTAGCTCAACAGACCAGAGAGGCTAAGGGTCTTTCTGATGAGAGGAGTGATCGTTCCCAAGTCTTCTCCAACGATGGTGGTGTGGAACTTTTGACTTTCTAAGGCCAGGATGGCTAATAACGCCTCGGCTGGATAATGAATGTAGGCGCCCTCTGATGGTGGCTTTCCCCGTGGAATCCAAAACAATCGAAAGAGTCCCATGGCATGATCAATTCGCAATAAACCGCCCCCAGCCATCATGGACTGAAACGTTTTGATAAAGACCTCATAGCCTTGTTGATGGAGGTGTTCGGGAGAAAGCGGAACCAAATTCCAATTTTGTCCTTTTGGAGAAAAGATTTCCGGTGGGGTCCCAATGGATGCCTGTGTCACCAATTGATTTTGAAAGGCCCACGCTTCATACCCGTTGGGATCGATTCCTACGGCAAGATCTTGATAGAGGCCAATGGGCATATGAATGCGACGCGCTGTGCGTTTAACTTCATTGAGCTGGTCCTGACACAACCATTCAAGATACCGAAAAAAATTTATACGGCTGGAATGTTTGTGAGAAAACGTTTGCACGTGAGAAGAGAGCGGGTCTCTAAAATCTTCAGGCCAATCCTGCCAACCTCCGGTTTTTTTTCCTGATGAACGGGTGCCTGAAAAATTTTCCCCCAAGGCTTGAAAACACGCAAAATGTTCGAGGTTGTTTCCTTGCTGTTGAATAAATCGTAGAAAGGCCAATCCCCGGCGAGACCGGGGAGCAAGGTGGTTTTTGAGAAAAAACCGATACAGGATCTCCAAAATTTCATATTTAATGCCCTTCACCAAATCGTAATTGACTGTTGGACTTGATCGGAGGGTGGCCAGTGTCTTTTGGAATGTCTGGCTGTTGACCCGTCGTCGGGCTACCGGGCTTTCGCGATATTCCAAAATTCGTTCGATTTCCAAATACAATGGATGATGAAACATTCTGCTG
>JACDDF010000429.1 GCA_013817135.1 Nitrospirales bacterium | reverse complement strand
GGCCAATCGCCTTGCCAATACAATGGATTATCACTGTTGGTCTTACTCAGTCATTATCCAGGGTAATCGTCCAAGTTTGCCCTTTTAAGGCGAGGGTCGTGCGTTCGAGCCGCACGCGGCTCACCATAAATATCACGTCGTTTTTGTGATTTTATCCTCAATAATCCAGCCAGAACATGGGTAACATCTCGCATGGGCATGAGATCATTGCCCGTGCAAATCCTTCTAAAAGAAAATAGTGCGGCACCCTTTATCAAAAGAACAGTGCCGCATGAAGTCCAAAATAGTTAGTGCTTGTGGGCTAATCGAGCTAGGTTAGCGTTGGCTTGGGACAACACCAAGGCGAAGGCGGCAAAATCCGTGTCGGTCAATGGATGCCCCGTAGAACCTCGATCCACCAGGATGACTCCGATAGGCCTATTGGGCGCATATAAGGTTCCGGCGAAGCCTGGTTGGTCGCCCCAGCATTTTAAAAAGTCGGTTGGCATTCCTCCGGATTCCCCTTCTTTGCCCAATGAAGAATATTGAATTGGGTGAAAACTATGGAGCAATCGGTCCCAGAAATTTCCATGAGACAGAGGGCAATGAAACGCGTCCTGGATGGTGTCCGCATGCGGACCATACCCGATTTTGGCCTGGAGTTTATCTTTTCCTGGTACCACCAATGCGAGCCAGACCCGTTCAAATCCATATGAAACATAGAGAGTTCTGGTGGCAAAGGTGAGCAGCGAGGAGGGTTCGGATATTTTCATGGACTGAATCGTGAAATCCAGCAATGGTCTATCGGATGCCGGAGATGGCGGGAGAGAAGGTGAGGCTTGCTGATCCGGTTTTGCTGACTCTGCGGGAGGAATCCCTTCTTGATGTAAAGCCTGATGTATCGTTTGTGTGAGCCGATGGAGGTGTTGGTTGTGAAGAATTGTGCCATCGGCTTCAGATGCGGGAAGAAAATGCTGTCGATCAATGTTGATGGCCGAGGCAATTTCTGAGGCTTGACTAAAAGCTTTGGACACGGTGTGTTCCAATTGGATCATGGAGAGGCCAAATGGGGGAAGAAACTGTTCGATCAGACCTTGGAGTACCTCTCCCTGTCCGGCAGCCAATGGGTTCAGGAGGCAATAACTTAGTTCATTAGCGGCTCGAACGATACTTTCCATGATCCGTTGATCTGCTTCGGGACGGGATTTAGGCCAGACAGGCTTTTTCTCCAATAATTGAACCAAGCTGTCCGGCAGATTCCAATGCTTGGCCATGGCGGCAGCGATGACATGCAGCGGTCGTCCCAAAAGAGTTAGTTCGGCTTTGGCGACCTTGGCTGGATCCTCTCGGCGTATGACCTCGAGTTGTTCGCCCACGTCCGGTCGACAAAGGGCGAGGATGAGGTCTCCCAGTGAGTAGAGCATGGCATTGGTAAATAACGATCCCGTCTCCTCGTAATTGATGGCTTTTCCAATTTCCTGGGCTTGAGTTCCGGCGACGAGAGCCCGCGCCAGGAGGTGTTTCAGGTTGGCGGTGTTGGCTCCGAAGGTGTCGGCCTGTTCGATTAATTGGGCAGAGACCATCATGGCGCGAATGACGTCAAATCCGATAAGAGCCACGGCATAGGTTGGGGTTTTGACTGGTGTGCGGGTATGATAGGCAGGACTATTCGCGATTTTGATGACATTGGCCATCATGGCTTGATCGCGCATGATGATTTCTCCAATGTCGCTGGCACTTGAGCGTTTATCCTGAGTAAGATTTAGGACTTGGATACAACTTTGCCGGAGGATAGGCAAGGTTTCCGGGGCTTCGGCGAGCAGACTTTCCAGAAAGGATGCCGGTGTCGTGTGGCCGATGGAGGTAGCGGGTTTCATGATAGCCCGTCCGGCAGGGTTGAGTGCCAGGCGGTAATTCCTGGGCCCGGTGGTTTTAGATCATGGAAATTAAGTTTGGTGGTTGGCTCTAAAGGTTAATTCTCGGTTATATTTTCCGAAATATTAAACCCTCCTCACTCTAGGACGTGGGATGTCGGTCTCTTTTTTTTGAATTGGGTGGTACCTGCATGAGAAATAGAATTTCCTGCTCCGCTCAAGAGCTGAACCAATTAGATGCGGACATGCTTCAATCGGTAGTTGGGGGAACGGTCTTCGAAGAAGGCCATCAATATTTTTCAGCCCAACGAGTCAGGATCCTTGATGCCGACCGGACGCAAATCACGGCCGAGGTCAATGGCGTCTATGGCGTGTATACGCAGATCATTAAGTTGCGAGCGGGGACCTTGTCGACCAGGTGTTCCTGCCCATCGACTGAGCAACCTTTTTGTCGCCATTGTGTCGCGGTATTACTGCACCAATTTCATAACGGTTCATCTCTCAAGCCGGGACCGAAGGAAGCTCCCAAGGACCCGGCTCCTCCTTCCGATCCGCAGGTACGGACAGCAGGACCCTATGCTGAGGAATCCGCGGGTGCGGGTGATTTGAATTTTTGGGAAGCTATTTTGTTTATCGATTGGATTCAGAAAGCCGTTGGACTTTTAGGTAAGGAGGCCACCTTGCCTCCAGTGCCTGGTTCCTTGGGGGGCGTTGCTCGAGAATGGGTGGGTGTGGTTGAACGTCTCAATTCACAATGCTTGGAGGGCGAGAAAGATCGGATTGATGCGTTGAGGAGTCTGCAATCAGCCGAAGGCATGATTGATAACCTCACGAAGGAGCTGGAGTCGTTGAAAATGGAATCCGAGGTGGCTCAACAGAAATGCAAGGTGTTAGAGAAAAAAGTCAAGCAATTGCATGACTCACTGGCAGAGGCCTCTCAAACATCCAACTAGGGAAGGCGTGCAGCAGGCTTGGCGGGCAATTCGGCTTTCAGGTTAAGGCAAAGCTCAGTGAAACGGGAAGCCAGTCTTTTGACTCTTTTCATATGGGAGGAGGCCGTCAGATTTTTTCAAAAAAGCCAAGGCAATGACGTCTGTAATTTTTTCATGCTCGAATCTTTCTGGGCTCTTCCATCCGGCCAATTGATCCAGGTGTTTGCCCCACCATTTCAAGTACATTGTCGGCAATTTGTTTCAGCGCGATGGTTGCTGAAGAAGAGGGAGCCAGTTCTACCACCGGAAGATATTTCAAGATGGATTGCTGAACCTGAATATCCTCTGGAATATTGCCTAAGATAGAGAGGTCGGTTCCGACATATTGCTTAAGCAGATGTTGTAATTGCAGGGTATTGATTCTGGATTGGGGTGTCATTCGGTTTAAAATGAGGGCCGGTTGAAACCATTTTAGAGCTTCTTGAGCAATCGCCACACCTGATTCGCTCGTTTTTCCAACGGCTTCCAGTACTGCTGTGACGCTATGAAAGTCTTTGTCCAGAAG
>JACDDF010000428.1 GCA_013817135.1 Nitrospirales bacterium | reverse complement strand
TCTTAGATTGTGGGGATGACATTCTTGGTCGAACGCCATCTCACCATAGGAACGGGAGCCGCTTCAAATTTCCACTAACTTTAGCACTCTCTCGCTGGTGGTGCGGGCATAAGAAATAAAGACGGGATGGGACATATAAGGGAACTACTAAATACAGACCTTAAAACCCATTGAAGGAGTGAGCGATCCTGCCAATCGGGACCTTCCTTTTGGGTTAGTGTAAGGGATTTACTACCGTTTATGAGAATGAGCCTGCCATGTCATGTCCGTTCTCTTCTATTCAGCTGAAGGCGTCATCACAACAAAACCCGCAAATAATTTCAAGCTCAGGCTGTGTAACGAGTAGATAAAAGGAAAGACCAAGAGATTGACAGGAAAGTTGATTTATACCAAAGGAAGTCAAAAAATCCTACAAGGAGCTTTGAAAATGTTAAAGAGGCCAATGCAAATTTTGGTGGGTGCGGCTCTTTTCGGAATGATATCCGTCTTCTCCTATTTTTCCACCCTGAGTTTTGCGAAAACTACTCCAGCGTCTGACATCATCAGTTCAACGTGGATTAACTCAGAGCCACTCAAGATGGAAGATCTCCGTGGCAAGGTGGTGATGGTGGAGTTTTGGACTTTTGGATGCTGGAACTGCCGGAACATCGAGCCCTATGTCAAAGAATGGCACGAGAAATACGCCACCAAAGGACTCGTCGTCATTGCGGTGCATTCGCCGGAGTTTAAGTATGAATACGATGTGGAGAAAGTCAAAGCCTATATTCAGGAACACCGCATTCCCTATGCCGTGCCCATTGATAATGAATTCCGGAATTGGCGCCAGTACCGCAATCGCTATTGGCCGACGTTGTATCTGATCGATAAGCGAGGAAGTCTTCAATACACCAAGATCGGTGAGGGCAGCTATGAGAAAACCGAAAAAACTATTCAACAGTTACTTGCCGAACCGACATAACAGGAAGCTTGTGAAGAGTTATGCAACGACCATAGGTAGCCAGAAGGCTGGATGAAAGAGTCTCTGATGAAAAGGCGGTCCGGAATCGATCAACCGTGAGATGAAAAATTTATTCTTGACGACATTTCTGGAGGACCCCAATCATTTCCTGGTGGATGAGGCCGTTGGTGGCGATAAGTGTGCTGCCGTAGATGGAATAGGGTTCCCCCGCATAATCCGTCACCCTTCCTCCGGCTTCTTCCATGATGACTTTTCCTGCAGCGGTGTCCCACGGATTGAGTTGTAGTTCCCAAAAGCCATCGAATCGGCCGCAGGCGATGTAACAGAGATCGATCGCGGCGGTGCCGGTCCGACGCATCCCGCGCACGCGCAGGGTGAATGCGCAAAATTCCTTAAGATTATTGTCTGTGGCTGTGTGCACGTCATAGGCAAAGCCGGTGACGAGCAAGGCTTTGTTTAATTGAGGTGTCGCGGAGACATGAATTGGTGTGCCGTTGAGTGTGGCCCCCTTCCCTTGTTGCCCCAGAAATAGTTCGTCCCGTGTGGGATCATAGACTACTCCTAGGACGCACGTGCCTTCATATTCCACGCCGATAGAGACATTGTACATGGGGAAACCGTGGGTGAAGTTGGTGGTTCCGTCCAAGGGATCGACGATCCATTTGACGGGATGGGGGGGGATGTCCTGCAGGCCTTGTTCTTCGCTGAGGATCTGGTGTTCGGGAAACGCATGTCGGATGGTCTGAATGACGGCTTCTTCTGAGCGTAGGTCGGCTTCGGTAACCAGGTTGATGGCTTGATCCTTTTTATGGACTTGAAATCCTTTTTTGGCGTAGTCGAGAAGGATTGCTCCGCCCTGCCGGGCGGCTTGAATGGCGATGCGGGTTAACGAGTGATATTTGGTAGGGGATAGTGGCATAGATAATGGGGGAAAGAACGTTTCCCAGCATACCTGAAGTCTGCGGAAATCCCAAGCGTCAGGATACGATCATGTGAATCTGTTGTATGAGTGTTTAAGGGAGTTGGGAGGAAAAACACACTGGGAGTGGGTGGCCCCACTCCCAGTGGCACTGCAGGTGGGCTTTACAGCTACTTCTTCTTGGTCTTTGCTTTTGCTTTGGGTTTCGCGGCGGCCGCGGGCTTTTTCTTTGGAGCGGCTTTCTTTTTTGTTGCTGCCAATTCACTCACCCCCTTTCAGATTATACAATCATGCCCGTCAATTGCGGGTCAGACGGCTTTGGTTAAAGTTTTCTCGTGATTGACTTCAAATGTATTGGGCCCCACTTTGCGAAAACGATGGTCGCGTTTTAAGGATGTGGCAACCGAGGTGACTGGAGTTTTTCCCCGGATCGGCATCCCGCCTTCTTTGAGGCGTTGAAAAAGTTCTTTGGCGTGCAATGGACGACCGATCTCTTGGAGAACCATGTACACCGCATCAGGTACGCTCATACCCACGTATTTGCTTCGGCCTAGGAGAATTTCCCTCGACTTAGACGCGACATCCGTATCGGCTGAGGACAGATGCCCCTCTTTATCCGAGAAGATCTGGCTGGAGAGACTCGCCAGCTTCGCTTTGTCAGCTTCGACGCGATAGAGGGTTTTTGCCAACTCCAGGTATTTCTCAACTGTCGCGATTTCCTCACCTACCTGCTCCCGTTTTTTTTGGAGATCCTTGAGTTTGCGCTCATAGACACTAATGCGCTGTTCCAGCCCATCACTAATATCTTTAAGCTGGTCATTGTGTTCCTCCATTTTTTTGCGAGCTCCACCATATGCTGAGTATTATTCTATTCGTGTTTTAAAGCAAAGTCAACAAGCAAGCTTTAATTTTTTGTGCTTAAAGGTTGCTTCCAACAAATATGCAAATTGCGATTGGTTTATTATAAATCAATGGTATGTTTGTGAAGTGATCATTATGAATTTCATCTATGAAAAATGAAAGCCTAAACTTAGTGGTTTAAAATTCTATAAATCCAATATTTGGTATATTATTCGTTCTTGCTGTTCGTGAGTGTGTCTTATTAACTAGGTATTGTATCGTGGTATGGGCGTTTGGGATGACTGGTTTGATGGTGTTGAGCATTGGCATAAATTGCTTCTATAGTTGGCAATAAAGTGGCTGGCTCATTTTTTAGCGAGGATTTACAGTCGGTAGTTATGGTATTGAGCAACTCGTAGTTTAAAGCATTCAATTGATGGGATGACAACAGGTTGTGGTGTAGTGCTACCTAGGAAAATGTCTGGCTTAGGATGAATCGGCTGCAAAAGTATCAAAGCGGTCAAAATTTCTGGGTTTTCTTGAACCATAGTCCCACGATGGCCCAGTGAAATCGTCAAAATCTGGCCTCGCTCAGTCGCCTTTCGCTCTCGATCACCCCAGACGGACAGGCTCCTATGGTG
>JACDDF010000427.1 GCA_013817135.1 Nitrospirales bacterium | reverse complement strand
CCATACCGCTGCCGCCAATCCATAGATATTATTATTGGCCTTGGCGATTACATCTTCCACATTTGTGAAGGGTTCAGCACAAACCACAGGGCCAAAAATTTCTTCTTGAATAACCTTCATGGTTGAATTGGTATTGACCAAGACGGTCGGTTCAACAAAATAACCTTTGTCTCCAGACCGTTTCCCACCCGCAACCGCTTGAGCTCCTTCGGCAAATCCCGACTCCAAATATCCCAGGACACGGCGTTGCTGTTCATCAGAAACTAACGGTCCCATTTGAGTGGTAAGATCTAGTCTCGGTCCTATCTTAATTTGGTTAGCTTGATCGGCAACCCCTGCCACGACCTTATCAAAAATGCTTTTTTCCACATACAGCCGTGAGCCTGCGGCGCAACATTGCCCATGATTAAAGAAAATAGCACTCGCTACTCCGGGTATTCCCGTTTCCAGATCAGCGTCCGGCAGGACGACACTTGGTAATTTGCCACCGAGTTCCAATGTGACTTTTTTAAGATTCCCTGTCGCGGCATTCACAATAGCTTTGCCGACTTCGGTCGATCCAGTAAACGCAATTTTATCCACATCCGGGTGCGCAGCTAAGTCCGCACCTGCGGTTACTCCATAGCCGGGAACAATGTTCACGACGCCTTCGGGAAATCCTGCTTCCAAGAACAACTCTCCCAACCGCAACGCTGACAAAGGAGTTTGCTCAGCCGGTTTCATCACTATAGTACATCCCACGGCCAAAGCCGGGCCAAGCTTCCATGCCGCCATTAACAGAGGAAAATTCCAGGGAATGATTTGCCCGACAACTCCAACCGGCTCACGAAGTGTGTAGGCCAGAAATTGAGCCCCAGGCATATAGGTAACAGAAATGGGAATGGAATTGCCCTCAATTTTTGTTGACCATCCCGCCATATATCTAAACAAATCGACAGCCAACGGAACGTCGGCTGCCCGCGCAATGGTTAACGGCTTGCCTTATCGAGAGACTCTAACTGGGCAAATTCTTCCAGATTCGACTCCAGAAGGTCCGCCAACCGCCAAAGGATTTTGCCGCGATCGGAAGGCGTCATCTTTCGCCATGGGCCTTGTTCGAATGCATTTCTAGCAGCTCGCACAGCTAAATCAATATCAGGCTTGTCGCCTTCTGCCACCTCCGCTATGACTTCACCCGTTGCAGGATTAAACGTGGAAAATGTTTTGCCTGATTGAGCGTCTGCCCACTGGCCATTGATCAGCATTTTTCGTGGATGGGACACAAAAGATTGGACATCAGGATGAAGCCGTTCGGTTGAAGTCGCCATACTCATCGGTACCTCCTTTTTCCCAAAAAAATCACCTGGGTCGGATTTCAAGAATCAGGCCTATGAATTGCCTCGAAAACATAAGGGGTAGCAAATCTGATATTGTCGCTGGCTTCCGATTATCTCTTATTATGACGACGCCTCAATTTCTAATGCAAATTTTGGTCGGTTCGGTATGTCTTTCAATGATTTAAAACACAACAGTTTTGATTATCCTTTTGAAATTGGTCGCGATATGATGCCTTGTCTCTCAGGCGAAACTTTACACAAAACTCTGTTTTTTATTCGAATAGATGGGTCTAGACAACCAGTGGCGGTGAAAAAACATGCCCATTGCCCATGGATTCCGCAATCAGGACAATAGATGTGAGCCCTTGCTCAGCCATCCGGGGCAAAGGCAAGTTGGTAAACTATGGGGTTACTGGATTGGCTTAATCAAATGCCAACCCAGATCATGGCTGGCAATAATAATAGGTTTATCGGAGGGTCGGAAAGACCTTTTGTGCCGCCGCAATCGTCTGCTGAATGTGCCTTTTGGTATGAGCCGTTGAAAGCAACATGGCTTCAAATTGAGAGGGAGCCAAATAAATTCCATGATTAAGCATTCCATTAAAAAATTTAGCATATCGCACGGTATCTGATTTTTTGGCTCCGGCGTAATCGGAGACAGGTCCTTCCGTAAAAAATCCACCTAACATGGAGCCTACCCGAGTTTGATAGTAGGAAATTTTTGCTTGCTTCGCCGCTTCGCCTAAGCCTTCGGCCAATTCTTTGGATCTTTTTTCTAAATCTTTATAGACGCCAGGACTTTGAAGGAGTCGGATAGTCTCTAGTCCAGCAGCCACTGCCACTGGATTTCCGGAGAGAGTTCCGGCCTGATACACTGGTCCAGCCGGGGCAATCATTTGCATAATGTCCTTGGTCCCTCCATATGCACCAATGGGTAAGCCTCCACCAATGATTTTTCCCAAAATCGTGAGATCTGGAATGACTTTATAGAGGGCTTGCGCTCCACCTCCATTCACTCTAAATCCGGTAATGACTTCATCAAAAATCAAGAGAATTCCATACTTTTTTGTGATCATTCTGAGCCATGGCAGAAATTCATCCGATGGAGGAATCACCCCCATATTCCCTGCGATAGGCTCCACAATAATGGCGCCCAAATTGTTGGCATGTTTATGTATGATTTTTTCGGTGGCTTTAATATCGTTATAGGGCGCAGTCAATGTATGACGGGCAAACGATTCTGGTACGCCAGGGCTATCAGGTATCCCTAGGGTAGCTACTCCTGATCCGGCTTTTACGAGCAAATGGTCGGCATGTCCATGATAGCAGCCCTCGAATTTCAAAATAGAGTCACGTTTGGTGTAAGCCCTCGCTAAACGGATTGCGCTCATAACAGCTTCCGTCCCTGAATTAACGAGACGGACTTGTTCAATTGAAGGAACCGTCTTGACAATAAGTCGGGCTAATTCCACTTCTCCTTCGCAGGGGGCCCCATAGCTTGTCCCGCGTTTTGTCGCACTGATAACAGCCTTTAACACGTGAGAATTAGCATGACCGAGAATCATAGGTCCCCAAGATAAAACATAATCCAAAAATTTATTGCCATCCACATCCTCTAACAGAATTCCCTTAGCTTGCTTTATGAACAAAGGATCGCCTCCGACCGATCGGAATGCTCTGACGGGACTATTGACACCACCGGGAATAAATAAGTTAGCTCGTTGAAATAATGTCCGAGACCTTGTTGTTTTCACAGACAAACTCCTCCAATGTTTCAATACAATTTACTGTTTCATTTCCGCAACTTTTATCAAAAAAGAAAAAGTATCCACCCACATTCAAAAAATCATCACCATTCCAAGTTATTCAAGAAATGGTTTGGCCAATTATTTGACAATTTCTTTTTTTTGGGTCTTCGCGTGATCGAGTGGGCCAATTCATATCTCCTTGAGCATGCAAGTCAAGATTTTTAGCCGAAGGTATTCCTCATCCCGCAGACCATCGGCCCGTCTCTGGATGACCCGGATTTTGTTGTTCAGCCCTTCCACGAACCCGAGAGAGACTTTGTTCT
>JACDDF010000426.1 GCA_013817135.1 Nitrospirales bacterium | reverse complement strand
CAACGCAGCTGAACCAACGACAGAGACAACTGCCGCCCCGACTACTCCATAAACTATTTCATTTGCTGAGTCGGCAACGATTTTGACCGCTGGACAACTGGTGGAATGGCCCAGGATCATGGGGCCGCCTGTTAGAAGTGCAACTCCTAAAGTGGAGTCAGCCAATTGGCATAAACCGCATCTTCGCCACGCACAATCCTAAAGAAATCATCTTGCAGGGATTTTGTGAGAGGCCCTGGCTTACCTTCGCCGATTTTTCGATCATCCAATTCGCGAACCGGTGTCACTTCGGCAGCTGTTCCGGTAAGAAATATTTCGTCTGCCACGTACATCGCATCCCGGGTAAACCGTTCCTCAATCACGGGGATTTTTTTTGCTCTCGCCAATTCAAGAATCGAATTCCGGGTAATCCCGTCCAGGATAGAGGTCAAGGGAGTCGTTTTTAAGACTCCCTTTTTCACAATAAACACGTTTTCCCCTGTCCCCTCAGCGACATAACCATCAGGATCAAGGAGAATACATTCGGCATATCCAGACTTCTTTGCCTCCCATTTGGCTAAGATCGAATTGACGTAATATCCGGATATTTTTGCCCTGGTCATGGATACATTCACATGGTGCCGGGTGAAGGATGAAATTTTCGCCCTGATGCCTTGCGCCAGTGCATCCTCCCCTAAATACGACCCCCATGGCCAAGCCGCAATAGCCAAACGAATCGGGTTGTCACCAGGGTACACTCCCATCGCGCCATACCCCACAAACGCGATGGGACGGATGTAACATGAGACTAATTGATTGACTCGAACCGTCTCAACAATAGCGTCCGACACTTCTTTTTTGGTAAAAGGCATGGGCATCATGGTGATATGGGCAGACTCAAACAGCCGGTCGACATGCTCCTCTAACCGAAAGATGTTTGATCCGGCCACGCCCTCATAACAACGGATTCCCTCAAATGCTGCGAGACCATAATGGAGAGAATGGGTCAGAACATGGACCGAGGCCTCATCCCAGTCGACAAGAGCTCCATCCATCCAGATTTTTTTTGACACAGTCACCATAAAAATACTTCTCCGATTGACATAAGCTGAAAAAAACAAGGCGTGGTAGCCAATGGCATCACGGATTTATTTTTTCCAGACACCAGGAACGCGTGATGATATACTAAAATCTTGACATAAATGTAAACATACTGGCAAAATGCGTGTTTGTTAAGGAGCTAAACATATGTATGCAATTATCGAAACAGGTGGAAAACAATACCGGGCGGAACCGAACGGTATCCTACAAGTCGAGTCCCTTGAAGGCGATGTCGGGTCTATCATTCAATTTGACTCAGTGCGATTTGTCCAAACGGGCCAGGCGCCTATTGTCGGCTCTCCCATGATTACAGATGCAGTGGTCAAAGGTGAGATTATCCGACATGCGCGAACCCGGTCCATTACCATTTTCAAAAAGAAACGACGTAAAAACTATCGACGGACCAAGGGCCATCGTCAGGGATTCACGCAGGTTCGAATCACTGAAATTGTGGCATCTGCTTAACATTGGTCTTTGAAATTATTTGGAGGTTTGACTCATGGCGCATAAAAAAGGTGGCGGATCATCCCGCAACGGTCGCGATAGCAATCCACAATATTTAGGCGTCAAGGCCTATGGCGGCGAAAAGGTGAGCGGCGGAAGTATCATCGTTCGTCAACGCGGAACGAAATTCTTTCCTGGGACAAATGTCGGACTTGGAAGCGACTACACACTCTTTGCCAAAGTAGACGGGATCGTTAAGTTTGAAGGAGGAATCGCGCGCCGCAAGGTGAGTGTCTATCCTCCCGTCTAGCTTCCCTTCCCATTTCCTGCTTTTTTCAATTCATCTCCTTCATTTGTCCCTTGTAAGTCCGCTAGGATTTAAGGATCAGTATGTTTATTGATCAAGCACGGATATTCATCAAAGCTGGTGACGGTGGCACCGGACACTGTAGCTTTCGACGAGAAAAATTTGCTGAATTTGGTGGTCCCAATGGTGGCGACGGTGGTGATGGAGGAGACGTGGTGTTTGTGGCCTCCAATAGAGTCTCAACCTTGCTTGACCTGCGATATCAAAAACACTACGAGGCCAGGTCCGGCGTCAGAGGCCTCAAGACGAACTGCCACGGCGCCAATGGCTCCGATATCGTAATTGCCCTTCCTGTCGGGACTCTCGTGAAAACCGAGGACGGCGACATCATCGCCGATCTTATTGCAGAAGGACAAACCGCCATTGTGGCCAAAGGAGGCAAAGGCGGAAAGGGCAATGCGCGTTTTGCCACGTCAACGAATCGAGCGCCCCGTCAATTCGAACCAGGGACCCCCGGTGAAGAGCGATGGGTGAATCTGGAATTGAAACTGTTAGCCGATGTCGGCCTGGTGGGCTTTCCTAACGCCGGCAAATCCACTTTGATTTCAGCGATCTCTTCTGCCCATCCAGAAATTGCCAGTTACCCATTCACGACCCTTCGACCGCATTTGGGTGTGGTGGAATGGATGGAACATTCGTCATTTGTTGTCGCCGATATTCCAGGATTGATCGAAGGCGCTCATGAGGGGAAAGGGTTAGGAATTAAATTCCTGCGACATATCCAGCGAACCGCTTTTTTGTTATATCTGGTCGATATCACCGAATGGATTTCAGAAGATCCCATTGTGATCGTGGAAACGTTACAAAAGGAACTCCAGGCCTTTGACCCCGAACTCCTTGAACGGCCGTTCGCCATCGTGGCCACAAAAATTGATACACAGGGAAACGGCCAGCACTTGGAAGCCCTAAGGGAGTTTTGCGCCACACACCACTATCCATTCTTTCCCATTTCGGCCGTTACCAGGGAAGGCCTCCCATCACTCGTGACCTATTTAGGGAAAGCCGTTCTGGAAGCAAAGACTTCATGCGCGAGCAAGTGCTAGCGACGTGCAAGAGGATCGTCGTCAAAGTGGGAAGCAGTCTTGTGGCTTCCTCGCAAGGCGGTCTACGTCTCGACCGTATCAACCGTTTAGCCCAGGAATTGGGCACACTGCAGGCTCAGAATCGACAAATTGTCGTGGTTTCCTCCGGGGCCATCGTTGCCGGCATCGCACACCTCGCCATTTCTTCTTATCCCACTGAATTACCTCTTCAGCAAGCCGCCGCTGCAGTCGGACAAAGCCGCCTCATGCGAGCCTATGAGATGGCGTTTGAAGACACGAAAAACAAGATTGCCCAGGTCCTCTTAACTCACCAGGATTTATCCGACCGTCGACGATTTTTGAATGCGCGCCATACCTTAAATACCCTTATTCAGCTAGGGGTCATTCCGATTATCAATGAAAATGACACCGTGGCTATCGACGAAATCAGATTTGGTGACAACGATACCCTCGCTGGAGAAG
>JACDDF010000425.1 GCA_013817135.1 Nitrospirales bacterium | reverse complement strand
CTCCTGGGTACGGGGCTCTCTTCTTTGGTTCGCCCCCCCTACTCCTTTGCCATTGAAGCGATAAATGCCTCGCAAGGCTTTACCGTGGCCATAGATATTCCGTCCGGATTGGACAGCAATACCGGGGCCATACTGGGAGTCGCGGTTCAGGCCGATCTCACCGTGACATTCGGATGCCCGAAACTCGGCCTGTATCTGAGTTCAGCCATCGACAACGTTGGAAACATTCGGGTCATCGATATTGGTATTCCCCAGGACTTTGTGTTGGATCTGAACCCCCACATTCATCTTCTGTCTCAAGAGATGGTTCGCTCCCTCATTCCTCTTCGCCCTCCGTCCTCACATAAGGGCACCTTTGGACATGCAGGAATTGTTGGTGGTTCACAGGGGAAAACGGGGGCTCCGGCTATGGCTGGACTCGCGGCACTTCGTATTGGAACCGGACTGGTAACCGTGGCCACTCCTCAAAGCGTTTCCCCCATCTTGGAGTCAAAGCTTCTGGAAGTGATGACAGAGCCCATGCCGGAATCGTCCCAACACCTGTTGGGAATGGAGGCCTTTCCGGCCCTTTTTGCTTTCGCAGCTACAAAATCAGCTCTGGCTTTCGGACCTGGTATGGGGATTTCTCCTGAAACAACCGAGGTCTTGCGGCGTCTCCTTCCTCAACTGAAAGCACCCTGCGTTCTCGATGCCGATGCCCTCAATGGATTAGCGCAACATTGCCAAATATTTTCATCCATGAAACAACCGCCTATCCTGACGCCACATCCTGGAGAGATGGCCAGGCTTCTTGCTGCCTCCTCCGCCAAACGGGTCAATGAGGATCGCATCGGCGTAAGCAGACAGTTTGCCATGCAACATCACGTCATCTTGGTACTAAAAGGTGCTCGAACCATCATCGCCGAACCACAGGGACAAGTGGCCATTTGCCCAACTGGCAATCCGGGAATGGCTTCAGCAGGAATGGGAGATGTCCTGACAGGAATAATTACCGGTTTATTAGCTCAGGGCTTGAGCAGTTGGGATGCAGCCAGGGCTGGCGTCTATCTGCATGGATTGGCAGGCGATCTGGCTGCCGCCACCATCGGTGAACCAGGACTGATCGCCGGGGATGTGCTGACCGCTATTCCTCATGCCTTGACTCATACTCTGTCTCATTCGTAGGAGCTCCCGATCCTGGATCCCTCTCACGCCACGCCTCAGACCTCAAGCAATGATGCCCTTCGACTACGGATGACATCTGCCCAGGAAACCATCAAATTTGGTGAACGATTAGGGCAACAGTTAACAGGGGGAGACGTGCTGGCCCTTACCGGTGACCTGGGAGCAGGAAAAACCGTTCTCACTTGTGGAATTGCGCTGGGGCTAGGAATTCCAATGGATCAAGTCAGCAGTCCCACGTTTACCCTTATTCAGGAATATTCAGGTGCTATTCCGCTTATTCATGTGGATTTATATCGTCTTGAGGGGCCCTCCGATATCTCCACGTTAGGATTAGAGGAATATTTTACTCCAAACACCATTGTCCTCATTGAATGGGCGGAGCGGTTCCCTCAGATATTACCCTCCGACCACATGGCCCTTTACTTGGAATACGGAGAGGCAGAAGACATCCGTCTTGTCACCCTGTCTGGAACTAGCCCCAGGAGTATCCGCATAGTGGCAAATTTGTCAAAGCCACATTGACTCAACTTATCGATACCGCATACAACTTAACCTCCATTGTCGTACGGCCATCCGGTCCGAATACAATAAAGAAGGCCCGGCCTCGACCCACAACTGACAATAGCCAGCGTACTCATTTCAGACAGTTCCTCCCACATCAAACAATAAGAAAGACAAAACAGCTCATCAGATGAAAGACCAAGAACTCTCCCCGCTCATGCGCCAATTTCAGGATGTGAAGGCTCAACACTCTGATGCCATTGTATTTTTTCGTGTTGGGGATTTTTATGAAATGTTTTTTGAGGACGCTGAAGAAGCCTCGAAACTTCTTGGGATCGTGTTAACGGCACGAGGGAAGGCCAAAGGGGAAGCCATCCCTCTTTGCGGAGTGCCCTACCACACTTCAACCGGATATATCGCAAAACTCTTAAAAGCCGGGAAAATAGTGGCCTTATGCGAACAAGTCGAAGACCCCAAACTTGCCAAAGGGCTCGTCCGTCGTGAAGTCGTTCGGGTCTATACGCCGGGAACCTTATACGATCATGAGTTGCTTCCGGCAGGAGAGGCCAATTTCCTGTCAGCGCTATGTTACACCCCGTTATCCAACCCGGAAAATACCACGCTAGCCAATCGCTTTGGACTGGCCTCCCTCGACCTTTCAACCGGAGAATTTTGGATCTCAGAATCCTGGATGAAGCATTCCCTGCAAGAGATCGTCGATGAACTCGTCCGCCTTGAGCCCAAAGAAGTCATCTTTCCTGCTCAACTCCAGGAAGCAATGACATCCGCATCCCAATCCTTGCCTATCGCCCGTATCGTGCCTCGTGATGCCACTACCTTTGGCCTTGAGGAAAGTAAGACGATCCTCACCAGAATTTTTCAAGTCAATCATGTCGAAGACCTCCAGCTCCATGGCCTCCAATCCGGACTTCAGGCCGCGGGCGGCCTATTACAGTATCTGGCTGAAACCCAGCCAACACTCGCGCATGGCCATATACGACGACCCTTGATTCGACTCCTCGAACATGAAATGCAACTGGATCAGACCACTCTGCGTAATTTAGAAGTTCTTAAGCCCGTATCCGAACAGCGCCTAAGCCCTACCTTGCTCACGACATTGGACAAAACCAAAACACCAATGGGCACAAGACTTTTGCGGCAGTGGATCGTCCGGCCCCTGACTCAGGTCCCGGCCATTCACCTGCGCCAGGAAGCGGTAAAGGAATTGGTCCTAAATCTTGGGATTCGCATGACGATTCGTGACCATCTGAAAACGGTGCAAGACTTGGAACGACTGAATAGCCGAATTGTCCTGGAGGTGGCCAATCCTCGAGACCTTATCAATCTCCATCGCTCTCTGGAAGATTTGCTTCTGCTTCAGCAACTCTTACCGTCTCTCCAGTCTCCAATGCTGCAGACCATCCATGAGGCCTGGGATCCACTCCTGGATGTCTCCTCCTGGATTGCCGACACCATCATTCCCAATCCGCCCCTTTCGGTAAAGGAGGGAGGCATTATTCAAGCAGGGGTGAATGCGGAACTGGATGAATTGCGAGTTCTGGCAAAAGAAGGAACCCGTTTACTGGCCGAAATGGAGACTCGAGAACGCAACAGGACCGGCATCGACTCTCTCAAGGTGAAATTCAATCAAGTCTTTGGCTATTACATTGAAGTGACGAAAGCGAATTTATCGCGAGTCCCTGCCGATTACCACCGGAAACAAACCCTGGTCAACGCGGAAC